>JBCNVH010000051.1:0-25464 GCA_039630295.1 Aquificaceae bacterium
AGCACATCCCTCCTTGAAGTCATAAGCCTTATAGACAACTTGGGGAAAGGTGCTTCTTCTCAGGCTTTACAGAACTTTAACCTTATGCTCGGTCTTGAAGAAACTATGGGTCTTCAGCAGAGCTCTCTCTACCCTTGAGAGGTCAGCTCTTCCTTTATTATGTTCAGAAGGCTAAGGAGCACCCCCTTGACGCTTTCCTTGTCAATGGCGGATACAGGAAGCACGGGTATGCCCTCATCTTCGCTTATGTCCAGAGCTGTTGCCACATCCTCCGCAGACCAGGCGTTTGGCATATCCTGTTTGTTTGCACCCACCACCGTGGGGACGGGGAAGCGGGACTGGAAGAAGTTTATAATCCTCCTTACCTCGTGGAAAGTGGAGGGGTTGGTGCTGTCCACAAGGATTATTATCCCCAAAGCACCCTCGCCTAAGATTTCCCACATAAAGTCAAACCTTGACTGCCCGGGTGTGCCAAAGAGATAAAGCTCGTGCTCATCGTCGATCCTTATTTTTCCAAAGTCCATGGCGACGGTTGTGTATTCCTTTACGCCCTTCTCCTCCGCGCTCTGGGTTCTTCGCTCAGTTTTTACCGTCTTTATATCGCTCACCGTGTTTATAAACTGGGTTTTTCCAGCGGCAAAGGGTCCAGCCACCACTATCTTTATCTTTCTTATTACCTTCATCACAGTTCCTTTATCCTTTCTATTATTTTCATAAGAAGGTCAAGGGCTATGGAAGGGCTCTGTTTTCTTTCTTTCTTTTTCCTCCTTATGGCACCTATGGCAAGGAAGCCATAAAGGGCTCTATCGACGGTGAGATTGCTAAGTCCTGATTCCTTCCTTATGTCAAAAACGTTCCTCTCTCCGTTCACAAGGCTTAAGACCTTTTTTTCCTCCGGAGTAAGCTCTGACACACTTATCACCTCCTGTACACCCTCCGCAGGCTCAAAGACAAGAAGCTCATCGGATATCTTCCTCTCCACCTCCTCCTGAGTAAGGCTACGGGAAGCCATCATTATTATCCTTTCTACAGGGTATATAACCTTGTAGTTGTTAGAGCCATACCTCACAAAGCCTGCGGTGAAGGAGAAAACACCCTCCTTCAGGTTTAACCTCTCTATTAAAAACCTCTCCACAGTCCTGAAAAGGTTTTCTTTTGATATACGGAGTTTCTCCACCAGGAGGTCAAAATCCCTCTCCGCGTAGACCCTGAAGACCCTGTCCACGGGACGGGCAAATATGACCTGTCCATCCTTCACGTAGTAGGCAACCGTTATATCCTTCCACTCCACCAGAAGGATTCCACTTTTTCTATCTCTGGAGATGACCTGCAGTATGTCCACAAAGTTGAAAGTTCTGAGGTCTCCAGTAAGAGCCATATTCTCTTATATCATCCCCTTAAGCTTGTCCTGAGACTTCTTTATCTCCATAAGTAGGAGACCAAGTTTTGCGTTGTTATCCGCAAGCACCACCATCACTGCATCCTTTCCAACGCCTGTAAGTATGACATAGCCATCGTGCCCCTTGATGGTTATCTGCTCAAGGGTCCCCTTTACCAACTCCTCCGAGACCCTTTCACCCAGAGAGAGTATAGCCGCGCTCATGGCCGCTATCCTGTCCTCCTCCATACCAGGCTTTAGGACCGAGGCTATGGGCAGTCCGTCCGCGGATACCAGAGAAGCACCCTCAAGACCTGTGTTTCTTATAAGCTCCTGTAAAACTTGTGTATACCTGTCCATCTTTCCCTCCTCCATAGAATTATACTAAAATTTCCAGAAGAGAACATCGTAAAGAATACCCATTACTATTGAAAAGAAAACCCAGAAAAGCACGTAAGCCAAAACCATAACCTTTGGCAGGAACTTGAGTGTAGCCAGGACGGTGGGCATACATATACCTGTGCCACCCAGCATAAAGGTAAGGGCACCCCCCTTGCTGAAGCCTACATCTGCAATGGCTTTCGCTATAGGCACCTCCTCACCGGAGCAGACATAAACGGGTATGGAAAAAAGAGAGAGGAGAGGGTAGGAAAGCAAGCTTCCCGCTATGGGCTTTATGAGAGAGGGGGGAAGGAGGGTCTTTATAAGCGAGGCTATAAGTATGCCCAGGAACAGATACTTACCTATGCCCATGAGGTTTTCTCTCAGATAACCTAAAGTCCTTTTCCAGCCCCTGTCACCCACACCACCGCCTATGGCAAGGGGTATACCTCTGGGCTTTTTAAAGAAGAAACTCACCGTGTAGGCAAAAAGCAGGGCGAAAAAAAGGGTTCCAAAAAGCCGCAGGAAGGTCATGGGTAGACCAAAGTATCCGTAAGTGAGCAGGAGGGTTAGGGGAGAGACAACTGGCGCAACCACCAGAAAGGAAAGCACCGGTGCGTAATTCTTTGACATGCCGTTTATAAGGTTCGCCACAGGGAGCATGGAACAGGAGCAAAGAGGTAGGAGACCTCCCAGAATACCCGTGTATAGTGGTGCGGTTTTTTCTCCCTTGAGAAACCTCTTTAGCCAGCTCAGTTTAGTGTAACCCTGGAGTAGAGAGGTTATCACAACCGCAAGTAAAAAATAGGGGGCTATGTCTACTGAATAGTCGTAGAAAGCCCTGAAAAAGTCCTTCAGTAGCTCCATGCCACAGGGTAAAATCTAAGTCAACCCAGCAGGAAATACAACAGTAAGGCATTTATAAGCCCAGCCACCGCATCATCCGCCACCACGCCGTGACCGCCGGGCAGTCTTTCAAAGAGCCTCACAGGATAGGGCTTTACAATGTCAAGAACCCTGAAGGTCAGAAAACCTGCAAGCATAGCCTTAAAGGTAGGCTCTATAAGGAGAAAGGACAGGAAGTAACCTACCACCTCATCTATTACCACCTCCTCCGGGTCCTTTTCTCCTGTAAGCTCCACAAGGTAGCCTGCGGACCAAACCGCAAGCAAGTAAAGAAAGAGCCCAAGTGTAAGGGTGAGCCACCACTTATGGACGAGCACATAGACCAGCGGAATACCCAGAAGAGTCCCCACCGTGCCGGGCGCATATCGGAACCTTCCCAGATAAAAACCTGTGGCTATAAGCTCACGCCACATCAGATTTCAATCCTTGCAAACTTTTTCCTGCCCTCTTCAAAAAGGTCTCCGCCGTATATGTCGTTTGCCACTATAACCGGAAAATCTTCCACATACAGCCTTCTTATAGCCTCCGTTCCAAGGTCTTCATAAGCAACCACCTGGGAGGACCTTATGCATTTGGAGAGAAGCACCGCAACACCGCCCACCGCTGCAAAATAGACCGCTTTGTAACTTTTCAGGAGCTCTTTGACCTGAGGAGACCTGTAACCCTTTCCTATCATGCCCTTGAGCCCGAGCTTGAGAAGGTCTTCCACATACTTATCCATCCTGATGGCGGTGGTTGGTCCCGCAGAACCTATCACCTGTCCCGGTTTTGGGGGCGTGGGTCCTACATAGTAGATAATCTGACCCTTCACATCTATGGGGAGCTCCTCCCCTCTATGTAAAGCTTCCACCATCCTTTTGTGGGCTGCGTCTCTGGCGGTATATATGTAGCCACTTATCAGAACTTTGTCACCTGCCTTCAGAGTTTCTATGGTCTCTTCGGTGAGGGGGGTGGTAATTTTCTTTTCCATGTAAAGATTATAACCTCACTCTGCTAAGGAGCAGGGCGGAGGGAATACCCCAGAAGAAGGAAGAGAGCAGTAAAAAGCTGTGAAAGGTAAAACCCATCCTGAGCCAGTCCTTTAGGCTTTCACCCAGAAGCCCGAGGGGAAGGCTAAAGGCGAACTCATAAGTGCCAAAACCCATGAGGCTGTGAAGGGGCAGAGAGGAACTGAGCTCCCCACCAAGAAAGGCAATAAAAACCCTGTGTAGAGCTACTCCCCAAAGGTCCAGAAGGAGGAGAAGGCTCATAAACTTGGAAAGGCTTGAGAGAGAGGACAGCAAAAAAAGACCTACAGAAAGTCTAAAGGAGGCTTCCCTTCTGACAAAATCCTTCAGCTGACCCAGTCTTCCTGAGCCCGGAAGAAGAAGGTGGAATCTGTGGAGAAAAAGACTGATAAGCAGAAGGAAAAGTGCGGGAAGCAAAAGGGGTTTGTAAACTGGTGAAAGGCTAAGGAATAGCAGGAAGGAAAGAGAGAGTAGGTCGTAGAGCCTGCCAAGAAGAAAGGACCAGAGAGAATAGCTGAGGTTAATACCCAGTCTTTTCGCATAATAAAACCAGCTCAGCTCACCGGTTCTCGCGGGCAGGAGGTTGTTGAACATTATATTCGCCGAGTTTATGGCAAAGGATTGAAGAAGGGTAAAGTCCTTCAGAAGGAGTTTCCAGCGCAGAGACCTAAAGAGTTGACTGAGGCTATAGAAGAGAAAGGCAAAGAAGACATCTGAAGCTTTTAGTCCACGGAATGTCTCCTCCAGTTCACCAAAGGGGACAAAGTAAAGAAGCAAGGCGAGGAAGGCTAGGGTAAGGAAAGGGGGTATGAACTTCTTCAAGTCTCTTCCGGAACGTCGTGTATAACAACCCTTTTGCCCGCAAACCTTGAAAGTATCTCTATTGCCACCTCCACGCCGGAGCCTGCACAGGAAGTGAAGTGAGAGGAAAGCCCTGCAAGGGTTCCAGCCACAAAGAGGTTCCTCTCCACCTGGTAATCTTTGTGCTTTATCATAACCCTTCCCGGCTTTGGAGACCTGGGGTTTTCCACAAGTTCCAGCTGCAGACCTTCTATTTTAAAGCCGTGAAAACCGCTCGCAAGCACCACAAATTCACCCATAAACTCCTTACCGGAGACGCTATAAACCTGATATAACTCCCCCTTTCTTTCTACCCTAACCACTTCTTCCTGCAGAATTTCCATACCGCCCCACTCTTCAAGCTGGTTTCTCATTTTCTGAAGTAGCTCCTTGCCCGCCACAGGAGAAAGCCCTGGCACGTTTCTCAAAAAGGCTTTCCTCAGGTCCGAGCTGTCTGTATCAAAGAGGAGGTATCTCCTGTTCTCCGCCCAGTCCCATCCCCTACCCCTTGAGGAAAGAAGGGTCAGGGCACAGGATAGACCGCTGGCACCACCGCCCACTATGATAACATCGTACTTCATGAGCCTATATTATACAATCTGAAGCTCTGTCTTTCCCAGTTAAGGGCGGTCTTAACAATAAACCCGAGGTCGTCATATTTAGGTTGCCACTTTAAAACCTTCATTGCTTTACTGCTGTCAGCCACAAGGGCGGGTGGGTCTCCCTCCCTTCTGGGTGCGTATCTTACCTCAAAGTCTCTTCCGGATACCTCTTTAACCTTCTGTATAACCTCAAGCACCGAATAGCCCCTGCCATAGCCTATGTTGAAAACATCGCTCTCTCCACCTTCCATCAGATAGTCCAGAGCCCTTATATGAGCTTCGCAAAGGTCCATAACATGCACGTAATCTCTCACACCGGTGCCATCCTGAGTGGGGTAGTCCTTACCAAAGACTTCTATGTAGGGTATCTGACCTGTTGCCACCTTTACAGCCCTGAGTATGAGATGGGTTGGCTCTTTGCTTACCTGACCTATTTTGCCCTCAGGGTCCGCACCGGCTACGTTAAAGTATCTTAGCAAGGCATACTTAAGACCGCTAACATAGGAAAAGTCTTTTATGACCCTCTCTGCAAAGAGCTTGCTCCAGCCGTAAGGGTTTATAGGGTTGGTGGGGTCATCCTCTTTTACCGGTATGTTCTCGGGAACGCCGTAGACCGCCGCAGTTGAAGAGAAGACAAGATAACGCGTCCCTGACCTTTGCATTGCATAAAGCAGGTTAGCCGTTCCTAAAAGGTTGTTTTCGTAGTATAAAAGGGGTTTTTTTACGCTCTCTGGAACTTTTACCTTTGCAGCAAAGTGTATAACAGCGTCAGGCTTAAATTCCAGAAAGACTTCCTCCAGAGCCTTGTAGTTAAGAAGGTCTACCACCCTCAACTCTCCGTATAGGACAGCCCAGGGGTTTCCCTCCGACAGGTTGTCCAATGTAAGAACTTCATAACCCCTCTCCCCAAGCAGCTTAACCATATGGGAACCTATGTATCCTGCCCCACCCGTTACCAGCAGACGCATGTGGATATTTTAAATTAAGCTCTCCGCAAGATAGTCCGCCAGATGCATCACTTCTTGACCAGTCCTGTGCTTTTTTGTTCCATCCCTCAGGTTTAGCACACAGCCGGGACAGGTGGTGAGGACCACATCAGCTTGAGTGTTTTTGAGGTCCTCTATCTTTTCCTTCTGTATCTGGTCCGACATCTTGGGGTTAGTGATGGAGAAAAGACCGGCAAAACCGCAACAGGACTTGTCCTTCTCTGCCTTCTTTACCCTGTCTTCCTCTATCCTACCCATGAGCCCGTAAAAGACCTCATCTTTGACCTTCATGGCACTGTAAGAGTGGCAGGGCACATGGAAGGTGAGCTTATTACCCTTTCCCCTAAACCTTAAAGGGCTATTGAAGACTATCTCCGCAAAGTCATACACGGGTTTTTCCAGACCGTAGTCCTCCTGCAGAGCTCCACCACAGGTAGGGCAGGCAACCACCACTCCATCAAACTCATACCTTTCCATCTCTTTTAGGTTGTGCTCCTTTAGCTTTTCAAAGGCGGGAAGGTTTCCCGAGTAGTAGTGGGGTGCACCGCAGCACTTTATGTCTTCAGGAACCACCACCGTATAGCCCGCACTGTTCATAAGCTTTATCACGCTTTCTCCCGTCTTTCCATAAAAGGCATCTATCATACAGCCGGTAAAGAAGAGAAGCCTTCCCTTTTCCTGCTCCGCCTTGAAAACCTTACCCCTCAAACCGAAGGCTTTTGAGGTAGGTTTGGGCATGAACTTAACCGCCCCTGTGGGGGAAGGGTGTTTTTATGTCTTCAAAAGGCAGGAGCTCCATCACCTTACCCGTAAACCTGACCACCTGCCTTCCTGCTTTGCTCTGAAGAAGCTCAAGAGCTTTTAACCCCATACCCTTGACCAGACCCTGACCCAGACTCTCTCTCTGTTTATTCCTTGCAACCGCTATCACTTCCTTGTATTCCACATTGTTGGGGCATATCCACTCACATCTCCTGCACATGGCACACATATCCCATTCCTTTGCCACTTCTCCTGTAAGGGGTAACTCTCCCTTAACCACCATCTCCGCAAGGGCAAGCCTGCCTCTGGCAAAGCCTGCCTCTTCCTCTATGTAGGGGTAAGTGGGGCATACGGATTTACATAACCCACACTTTACACATTTCTGGGCAAGGTCAAGGGGTATTTCCAGAAACTTCTCCATAGTTAGGGTAAATATAGGGCTTTCTAAGTGGTCTGAGATGATGAAAAACAGGTTATAGCCCAACAGTTAGGGCGATGAAAATCCCTATAGAACATAAACTCATACAGGAAATTGGAGGGCATGCTTCAGGCTTTATATCTCCTTACCAAAATATAAATACCAGAACAAGCCTGTATGGAAAACAGGGTAGCAACTTGAGTTATAATTAAACCTTTAGCGGGTGTGGCGGAACTGGCAGACGCGCAGGACTTAGGATCCTGTGGCTTCAGCCGTGTGCTCCATCTTCACCTGGGATTATGGAAGGAGGTTTCATGAAGGTAAATGTGGAGGAAGGCAGGGCCTTCAAGAGCTTAAGGGTACAGGTGGTAGGCTACTTGGGCCAGCTCTTTCTTATGAGGTTTACAACTACCTGAAGCAGAACGCCCAGATAGAAGGTTTCAGGAAAGGTAAGGCACCTTTATGGATAATAAGGGCAAAGTTCAAGGAATACATACAGGAAGAAGTGGGTAAAAGGGTGGCGAATATCACCCTGGCAGGTGCCATACAGGAAAGCGGTCTGAGACCGGTGGCGGATGTGTATTTAGAGGGTGTCCAGCTGGAAGAGCCTTCCCAGAAGCTGAGCTATACCGTTTCCTTTGAAGTGCCCCCCGACTTTGAACTTCAAAACCTGGAAGGGCTTGAAGTGGAGATAAAGAAAGTGGAGTTTGGGGAGGAGATGGTGAAAAAGAGGATAGAGGAGCTCAGAGAGGAGCATGCCCTCTGGGAGCCGGTGGAGAGAGAGGTAAGAGAAGGTGACCTGGTGTTGGTAGACTACAGGGTGCAGGACCTGGAAAGCGGTGAAACCACACAGGGAGAAATCTCGGGCATTATCGGGAAAGGCACTTTCAGAAAGGAGATAGAGGAAGCTCTTTTGGGCAAAAAGGAGGGAGACCAGTTTACCCTTGAGGGACTTACACTCTACGACATGGAGGCTAAACCCGTAGGAGAGGCAAAGGCTGAAATAAAAGTAAAAGGCATAAAGGAGAAGGTGCTTCCCGAGCTCGGTGACGATTTTGCAAAGGAGCTGGGTCTTGGAGAAAGCTGGGCGGAGGCTGAGGAAAAGATAAGGGAAGAGGTGAAGACCGGTATAGAGAAAATGAAACGGGATATGATATCTTTTGCGGTTTCTTCCAAACTGGTGCAGATGCATGATTTTACAATTCCCCAGACTTTACTTAAAAGAGAGCTGGCACACCTGATAGAAAGAGAGGTTAACCAGCTTTCTCAATGGGGCATAGATACGAAATATATAAATTACAAATCAATAGCTCAGGAGCATACACCCCAGGCGGTTTTTAACATAAAGCTCAGGTTTATTCTGGAAAAATACGCTCAGGAGAAGGGTATTCAGGTAAGCACCGAAGAGGTCCAGAAGAGGATAGAGGAGCTTGCCCAGTCTTACGAAAGGTCTGTGGAGGAAATGAGAGAGTTCCTGCAGAGAGAAAACCTCCTGCCTGTCCTTGAGGAAGACCTGAGGAGAGAAAAGGCTCTTGAAGACATAGTTTCAAAGGCAGTTGTGAAAGAAGTGGAGGAAACAAAGGAGGAACAATATGAGGATACTTGACCAGCTTGTGCCCATAGTCATCGAGCAAACACCAAGGGGAGAGAGGGCTTACGACATATACTCAAGGCTCCTGCAGGACAGGATAGTTCTGCTGGGCTTCCCTATTGACGACCACATAGCAAACCTTATAGTTGCCCAGCTCCTGTTCCTTGAAGCTCAAGACCCGGACAAGGATATATACATGTATATAAACTCACCAGGTGGTTCGGTGACCGCAGGCATGGCTATCTACGACACCATGCAATACATAAAACCGGATATAGTTACCATATGTCTGGGTCAGGCTGCCTCTATGGGTGCGGTGCTCCTCTCTGCGGGAGCAAAGGGCAAGAGGTATGCCCTCCCCCACGCCAGAATAATGATACACCAGCCTCTTGGTGGTATATCGGGGCAGGCTACCGATATCATAATCCACGCGGAGGAGATAAAGAGGATAAAGAACATGCTCAACGAGATACTGGCAAAACATACAGGACAGCCCCTGGAAAAGGTTGAAAGGGATGTGGAAAGGGACTACTTTATGTCAGCTCAGGAAGCTTTAGACTACGGCATAGTGGACAGGGTAATAGAGAAGAGGAGCTAACATGGGGAAGAAGAGAGTGGAAAATCACTGTTCCTTCTGTGGTAGGTCACAGCATGAGGTGCTTGTGCTTATAGCAGGACCCAACAACACCTTTATATGCGAGCGGTGTGTGGAAGCCTGCAACAGCATAATAAGGGAGCAGAAAAAGCAGATAAGCCAGCAGCTATCCAGAGATATACCAAGACCGGAGGAGATAAAGAGAGAGCTCGACCAGTATGTGATAGGACAGGAGAAGGCAAAGAAGGTGCTTTCGGTGGCGGTTTACAACCACTACAAAAGGATAAGGGCAAAGGAGATGGGCATAAGCCTTGAGGATGTGGAGGTTGAAAAGAGCAACATCCTCCTTATAGGACCCACAGGCTCCGGCAAGACCCTTCTTGCCAAAACCCTTGCAAAGATACTGGATGTGCCCTTTGCCATAGCAGACGCCACCACACTAACGGAGGCTGGTTATGTGGGTGAGGATGTGGAAAATGTGCTGGTAAGGCTCCTGCAGAACTGTGGCTACGATGTGGAGGCGGCCCAGAAGGGTATAGTATACATAGACGAGATAGATAAGATAGCCAAAAAGTCAGGCATAAACCCCTCCATAACCCGGGATGTTTCGGGAGAAGGTGTCCAGCAGGCACTCCTGAAAATCATAGAGGGCACGCTCTCCAACGTGCCTCCTCAGGGTGGAAGAAAGCATCCCCATCAGGAGTTCATACAGGTGGACACCACAGACATACTCTTTATATGTGGCGGTGCCTTTGTGGGGCTTGAGGAGATAGTGAAACGCAGGCTTGGAAAGTCCATGGTTGGTTTTGAGGCGGAGATAAGGAAGTTTGAGAAGGGAGAAAACCCCCTGCACTTTGTGGAGGTGGATGACCTTATCCACTTCGGTCTTATACCCGAGTTTGTGGGGAGGTTGCCCGTAGTAGCGGTGCTCGACGAGCTTACGGAAGAAGAGCTTGTAAGGGTCCTTGTAGAGCCGAAGAACGCCCTGACTAAGCAATACAAAAAACTCTTTGAGATGGAGGGTGTGGAGCTGGAGTTTACAGAGGATGCACTGGTGGAGATAGCAAGAGAATCCATAAGGAGAAAAACGGGCGCGAGAGGTCTAAGAGCCATAATGGAAGAGCTTATGTTGGATGTGATGTTTGAGATACCCTCCCTTCAGGGTGTGCGGAAAGTAGTGGTAAAGGGTGAAGTGGTTAGGAAAAAGCTAAAACCCACATACATAATGAAGGAAGCGGTTTGACATGTGCTATCCTTTTTAACAGGAGGAAAAGGTTATGAAAAAAACTATTATTGTTTTACTCACCCTTTCAGCCCTTGGCTTTGCCCAGCAGAAGTTTGTCTGCGTAGACCCTAACCGTATACTCTCCGAGTCTCAGCTGGTAAAGGGGAAGGAGGCACAGTTAAAAGCAAAGGTAGAAGAGTATCAGAAACAGCTGGACCAGATTAACAAAAGGCTGGAGGAACTTAAGAAACAGATAGAGAGCAAGGGCATAGCCCAGAATGTCCGGGAGCAGAGGATAAGGGAATATCAGAAGGTGGAAGGAGAAGGTATGGAACTTCAGCAAAAAGCCCAAAGAGAACTCTCGGATATGAAGGGGAAAATGGAAGAGGAAATAATAGGTAAGGTAAGGAGCATATCGGAGGAGATAGCAAAAAAGCAAGGCTTTACCGGTGTGCTTGACTGCTCTGCCTTCCTTTACAGGTCTGCGGAGGTGGATATAACCAGAGAGGTCATCCAAAGGCTTGACCAGCAAAAATGAAGCTCAGAGAACTCTCGGAGCTTTTGCAGGGTGAGCTATACGGCGATGGAGATTTTGAATTTGAAGGCCTTTCCACACCCGAAAACCCCAGGGAAAGGACGGTAATTTTCTGTCAAAAGAGAGAGGAGATGGAAAGCCTTAAGGATCTTCCTGTAGCTCTTGTAGTTTCGCAGGAGGTGAACTTTCCAAGATATGTAAAGGTCAGCAACCTGAGACTTTCTCTTGCGAGGTTTCTTCAATACAGCTATCAGGAGAGACATCCTTCAGGTGTATCGGAGAAGGCTTACATAGAGGAAGGTGTCCGTGTGGGCGAGGGGGTGTATGTGGGTCCCTTCGTCTACCTGGGGAAGGGGGTTGTTCTGGAAGAGGGTGTAAAGGTCTATCCCTTCTGCTATGTGGGTGAAGGGGTAAAGATAGGCAAGGGTAGCGTTCTCTTCAGCGGTGTTCATGTATACCCCGGCTGTGTGATAGGTGAGGGGGTAAGGATACACAGCGGTTCGGTTATAGGTGCGGATGGCTTTGGCTACTATGTAGGTCCAGAGGGCATAGTCAAACTGAACCACATAGGGAAAGTGGTCATAGAGGACTTTGTGGAGATAGGAGCAAACACCTGCGTGGACAGAGCTCTTTTGGACCAGACAATAGTGGGGAAAAACACGAAGATAGACAACCTGGTTCAAATTGCCCACAACTGTCAGCTGGGTGAGGATAACTTGCTGGCGGGTCAGGTGGGTCTCTCCGGCAGTGTAAAGACGGGTAGAGGTGTGGTGCTGGCAGGTCAGGTGGGCGTGGCGGACCATGTGCGCATAGGGGATGGGGCGGTAGTCTCCGCAAAGGCAGGTGTGAGCAAAGACCTACAGGGGGGAAAGGTCTACGGTGGCGTTATACCAGCCATGGAGTGGTCAAGGTGGAAAAGGCTATACGCTTACCTTCTTAAAGTTCCGGAGCTCTTCAAGGAGATAAAGCATGAGAATAAGGATAGCTCACAGCCCTGATGCGGACGATGCCTTTATGTTCTATCCCCTAACTGCAGGAAAGGTAGACACAGAGTGCTTTGAAATTGAGCACCTTCTGGCGGACATAGAAACCCTCAACAGAGAAGCCCTGAAAGGCACTTACGAGGTCTCCGCCCTTTCTTTTCATGCCTATCCCTATGTAGCAGACAGGTATGTAGTGCTACCCAGCGGAGGCAGTGTGGGGGAAGGCTACGGTCCTCTGGTGGTCGCAAGGGAAAACCTTGAGAACCTGAGAGGCAAAAGGGTAGCTGTGCCCGGCAGGCTCACAACAGCCTATCTTGTCCTGAAGCTCTACGAGCCGGAGTTTGAGGAGGTGGTCATGCCCTTTGACCTGGTGCTTGAGGCGGTGGAGAGAGGGCAGGTGGAGGCGGGGCTCGTTATACACGAGGGACAGCTCAGCTATAAGGACAGGGGGCTCAAAAAACTTCTTGACCTGGGACAGTGGTGGAAGGAGGAGACAGGTCTTCCTCTGCCCCTTGGCTGTAATGTAATAAGGAAAGACCTGGGCATGGAGAATATAAGGAAGTTTGAGAGGTTGATGAAGAAGAGCGTGGAATATGCCCTGAGCCATCCGGAAGAAGCCCTTGCCTTTGCCAGGGAATATGCAAGAGATATAAAAGAAGACCCCCAGAGAACCAGAAAGTTCGTGAGCATGTATGTGAACGAGAGAACCCTTGACTATGGTGAGGAAGGCAGGCAGGCGGTAAGGCTCATGCTTCAGAGGGGTATAGAAAAGGGTATAATTAAGGCGGAGATGCCCTCTGTTATATTTAGCGATGAGGTGATATACAGATGAGTATGCTACCGGAGGAACTCTTAAGGAAACTTCAGGAGCATATAGAATACTTCCCCCGCAGGGAGCAGGCGATATTGCTGTGCCTCCACGAGGTTCAGGACCACTACGGACACATACCCGCCTTTGCCCTGCAGGAACTGGCAAGGATACTTGAACTACCCCTCAGCCATGTGGAGAATGTGGTCTCCTTCTACGACATGTTTGACAGGGGCGAGCCTGCAAAGCATCGTATAAGGGTCTGCGTGAGCGTTGTTTGCAACCTTATGAACTCGCGCCGGGTGCTACTTGCCCTAAAGGAACTTTTGGGTTTATCACCCGGTGAAGTTACGAAGGACGGAAGGTTTAAACTCATAGGTGTGCAGTGTATAGGTGCCTGCTCAGAGGCACCCTGTTTCATGGTGGATGAGGATGTCTACAAGTTTAAATCAAAGGAGAAGCTCCATGAAGTCCTATCCCGTTATACCTGAGATATACGCGGAGACCACCCTTAACCTGCTTCTCAAAAGAGCAAAAAAGCCCAGGGTCCACAGCCTTGAGGAATACCTGAAAGAGGGTGGGTATAAGGCTCTGGAAAAGGCTCTTAACATGGACCCGATGGAAATAATAGACTGGGTGGACAGAGAGGCGTCAGCTCAGGGGTCGTGGGGGGCGGGTTCCCCACCGGTCGTAAGTGGAAATTTGCGGTGCAGAACCCAGCTCCAAGGTATCTCATATGCAATGCGGACGAGTCCGAGCCGGGCACCTTCAAAGACCGTATACTCATAGAAAGAGACCCACACCTTCTCATAGAGGGTATGGTCATATCCGCCTATGCAATAGGTGCCAATCAGGCTTTCATATACATAAGGGGTGAGTATCCTGCAGGCTATCACATACTCAGAAAAGCCATAGAGGAAGCAAAGGCAAAGGGTTTTCTCGGTAAAAACATCCTTGGCTCTGGTTTTGACCTTGAGATCTATGTGGCAAGGGGTGGGGGAGCTTACATATGCGGGGAGGAAAGTGCATTGATTGAATCTCTGGAGGGCAATAGGGGTTTCCCCAGGATAAAACCACCCTTTCCTGTTCAGTATGGTCTCTTTGGAAGACCCACGGTGGTTAACAATGTGGAAACCCTCTGCAACGTGCCGCTGATAGTGGGTATGGGCTGGGAAGAATACAGATACATAGGACCGAGCGACTACCCCGGACCCAAGCTCTTCCCGGTGAGCGGTAAGGTAAAAAAGCCTGGTGTCTACGAGCTCCCTATGAATACAACCCTTAGAGAGGTCATTTTCAAGTATGCGGGAGGAACTATTGGAAACAAAAAGGTGAAGGCGGTTTTCTCCGGTGCTCTTGACTGCTTCTCTGGAGAGGAACTGGACACACCCATGGATTATTCGCCCTTTGGCTTCGGAGGAACAGGAACGGTCATAGTGCTCACCGAGGAGGAAGACATAGTGCAGGCATGCCTCTGGGTAGCGGAGTTCTACGCCCATGAGAGCTGTGGTCAGTGCACTCCCTGCAGGGTAGGCACTCACGAACAATGGCACCTGCTGGAGAGGATACTCCACGGTCAGGCGGAGGAAAGGGACTGGGAAGGCTTTGAATTTGTAAACGCTCACATACAACCCACCTCCATATGCGGGCTCGGTGCGGTAGCAGGCAGGCTCATACGCCAGTCCATGCAGAAGTTTCCTGAGGACTGGGAAAGATACAGAAAAAGTATGAAAGTGAACCTGTGATGGGTAAACTACTTCTATCTCTTTTCTTTGTATCTCTGTCTGCCTTTTCTCAGGAGGGTTCAAAGGACTGCCAGAGCAACCCTCTCAAAGATAAAGAATACTGTAGATATATCTGGGGTGTCTGTAAGGGTTTAGGTATAAGAAGGCTTGAGGGTATAAAATCCTGTCTGGAAAAGAGCCCTTCTTATGAAGAAGGTGTCAGATGTTTTGAAAGGTCCTGGATAGAAGACCTTTTCAAAAGGTAAGAACCTTCAGCGTCCCCAAAGACCTTTACCTTCTTCTCTGGCTCTTCTCTGGGCGGAGAGAAGCCTTTCCTGATACTTTACATTGGGAGGTATGGTGTAGACCTGAGCGTAACCCTCTCTGACCAGCAGCTCGTTCAGCATCCTGTGGTCGGAGAGCCACACATAGGCTAGCAGTCTTCCATACCTGTCAGTTCTCTGCAGGTCAAACTCCAGATATACCCTCTCTCCAGACCGCAAGAGGCTTTCTGTGAATTTTTTTGCCTCTCTGCCCATTTTGATAATCTCCTCCATAGACCTTCCGCTTCTTTCCACGTCCCTGCGGGCTTTTGGGTTTGGCGAGCTCTCGGGGGTATCTATGCCCACCAGCCTAACCTTGACCTCCTCCCCCGAATCTAACCTGCACTGAAAAGTGTCGCCGTCCATAACCCTTGTTACAAGGCAGGGAGTGCCGGGTGCATATTCCTGCACCTCTTTCCCGTGGCAGGAGAAGAGAAACAAAAGCAGGATAAAAAAGGAGAACCTTCTCAGCATGTCAACACAATATTTTAAAACATGGAAGCTAAATCTATGACCGGGGGATCAGCTTAAAATATTCTACCATGGAAGGCACAAACCTATGGGAAGAAGCCCTTGTGGAGGAGGTTGTATACCTAATAGCCCACCTTGCCCATGCGGAGCAGCACCTTATGGAGCTGGAAGGAGAAACGAAGCTAGAAGACCTGGTGCTTTACATAGATGAGCTTAGAAATCGTAGAAAAAGCGTGGGGAACCTCCTTTTCTCCATCCTTGAGATATCCGGGGAGAAAGGTGGAGAGTTCAGGAGTAAGGTGGAAAGCCTCTGGTGTGTTCTCAAGCACCTTTCCATGGCTCTGGTTCACTGCGATGAATCTGCGGAGAAGGTCATAAGAAGGATGGACTGTGCCACCGCTCAGGGAAGAGAGGAAGAGGCAAAAAAGCTGGGTGAAAAGCTAAAGGAACTATACGACCTCAGGCAATCCCTCAGAAATTCTATAAGAGAGTTTCTCTTTGAAGTCTCTAAGAAGCTCACGAGGGTGCAGGCGGTGAGGTGCAGGGAAGACCTTTGCCTGCTGGAAGGAGAAAAGAATGCCTTACAGAGACCTTAGAGATTTCTTGAGACGCCTTGAGAAGGAAGGTGAGCTCCTTAGGATAGAAGAACCCCTATCTCCCATCCTTGAGATAACGGAGGTGACCGACAGGGTATGTAAGATGCAGGGTGGGGGCAAAGCCCTGCTCTTTGAGAAGGTGGTGGGGTATAACATACCTGTCCTCACAAACCTTTTGGGTTCTGAAAAGAGGATTAAACTGGCTCTGGGCTATGAGAACTTGGAGGACATAGGCTGGAAGCTCTACAGACTGCTCAGACCCGAGATACCCCACACCTTTCTGGATAAACTGAAGCGACTTCCTGAGCTGAAAAAGCTGAACGACTCACTACCCAGAACTATCAAGGAAGGACCCATAAGGGAAGAGGTAAAGAGAGAGAAGATTGACCTTCTGGAACTGCCAGTTCTCCAGTGCTGGCCCGAGGATGGTGGAAGGTTTATAACCTTTGCACAGACCATCACAAAGGACCCGGAGAGCGGAGTAAGAAATGTGGGGCTTTACCGCCTTCAGGTCCTCTCACCCACTGAGCTTGCCCTCCATTGGCAGATACACAAGGACGGAAACCACCACTACTGGAAAGCAAAAAGAATGGGCAAAAGGCTGGATGTGGCTATAGCCATAGGCGGAGACCCTGTCCTTTCCTATGTTGCCTCCGCACCCCTCCCTCCTGAGGTGGACGAATACCTCTTTGCAGGGCTTATAAGAGAGGAAGGTGTGGAACTCATAAAAGGTCTGACGGTGGACCTTGAATACCCAGCCTATGCGGAGTTTGTCATAGAGGGCTATGTGGACCCCTCGGAAGAGCTGGTAAAGGAAGGACCCTTCGGAGACCATACGGGTTTTTACACGCCTGTGGACCTATATCCGAAGATGCATGTGACCGCCATCCTGCAGCGTAGAGAAGCCATATACCTGACCACCATAGTGGGTAAGCCCCCACAGGAGGACAAATACATAGGCTGGGCTACCGAGAGGATATTCCTGCCACTAATAAAGTTCAACTTGCCGGAGGTGGTGGACTACCACCTGCCTGCGGAGGGCTGTTTCCATAACTTCTGCTTTGTTTCCATAAAGAAACGCTATCCCGGGCACGCCTACAAGGTAGCTTACGCCCTTCTGGGTCTTGGTCTTATGTCCCTGTCAAAGCACATAGTGGTCTTTGATGAGGACATAAAGGTTCATGACTTTGGGGAAGTGCTCTGGGCTTGGGGGAACAACGTGGACCCGGCAAGAGATGTGCTGATACTCAGAGGTCCTATAGATGTGCTGGACCATTCTACCGCTGAGGTGGGCTTTGGTGGAAAGCTGGTCATTGACGCAACCACCAAGTGGAAGCAGGAAGGCTACCCAAGAGAATGGCCCAGAGTTATAGAAATGTCGAAAGAGGTAAAGGAAAAGATAGACAGGTTATGGAAAAGGCTGGGCATAGAGTAGGTAAGAGACTAAAAAGGTAACCTTTTCTTTTTTATCCAGTATATAAGGGTCAGTGTGGCGAGCAGAAGGGTTATACCTATGGAAAGGGGATAGGCAAGGCTTCTGTTTACCCTGAGGGTTGTATCCAGAAGGAAGAGATAAAGGAGATAAAAGCCGTAGGCCACAAAGACAAAGGATACAAACTGAAAAAGATAGTGTTTAACCTTGCCAAGCATCTATGCCTCCAGCATCTTCTCAAGAGTAAGACTGACGCACTCCTCAAGGGCTTTAAGGTTGTAACCGCCCTCAAGGGCAAAGAGCACCGGCACGGATAACCTTCTGGCATCGAGGAGGTTTGAAACGAGCTTTCCGAGCCCTGCGTGGACAGGTTCAGATAGGTGAGGGGGTCATCCCTGTGGGCATCGTAACCCGCTGAGACCAGTAAAAACTGGGGTGAATAGTCAAAGAAGAGCTCCGGAAAAACCTCGCGGTAAACCCTTTCAAACTCCTCATCCCCTGCACCTGCAGGCAATGGTTCGTTATGGGTAAAGCGGTAGCCTTTACCTGCACCCCTCTCTTCTCTTGAGCCCGTGCCTGGGTAAAAGGGATACTCGTGAGAAGAGAAGTAAAAGACCCTGTCCTCTTCGTAAAAACTTCTCTGGGTGCCGTTGCCATGATGGGCATCAAAGTCTACAATAAAGACCCTCTCAAAACCTTTCTTGAGAAGATAGTGGGCTCCTATGGCTATGTTGTTAAAAAGACAAAAACCCATCGCCCTGGCATACTCCGCATGGTGTCCCGGAGGTCTTATCGCGCAAAAGACCGCCTCCAGTTCACCCTTTAAAAGCCTGTCCAGACCCTCAAGCACACCACCCACTGCATGGAGAGCTACCTCGTAAGAGGCAGGCACGGTGTAAGTGTCCGGGTCCAGATAGCCCCCACCCGCAGAACAAAAGTCCGCCACTTCCTGCACGTAGCCCGGATCGTGGTTGAGCGAAACTTCCTGAGCGGTTGCCCTTCTTGGGTTTATATGCACCAGTTCCTTCAGAATACCCCTCCTTTCGAGCCCCTGCACTATGGATATAAGCCTGTCCTTGTTCTCCGGATGCCCCTTCTGATGGTGCTCCAGATATATGTCATTGTAAACAAAGCCCGTCTTCATGGAGAAGATTATACTCCAAAAGTGCTATAATCCTTTTCCTATGGAGAGCACAAGGCTTGAAAAACTCCAAAAGCTCAGAAGCAGACATTTAGCCTATCCTCACAGGTTTGAGGTAAGTCATCAGATAGGTGAGATAAGGAGTAAATACGAGATAGAACCGGATGGTAGAGAAGTCTGCGTGAGGGGGGTTGTCAAGAGGGTTTCAAAGCTGGAAGAGGGTTATATGGTCAGGCTCTCAAGCCCCTCGGGGGTTGAGATAATAGCCCTGTGTGGAGAGGAGCTCAAAGTGGGTGAAGAGCACAGGCTTAGGGGTAGGCTTGGAAGGCACGAGGGAAAGCTTTGCCTTTTCTCCGCAGTGCCCACAGAAGAAGACCCCTATCCTATAGAGAGCCTTAAGGCGGAGTATGACCTTGACCCCGGGTTTGAAGAGGTTTCTCTGGCGGGAAGGCTCATAACGCTGAGGAGTATGGGAAAAGCCCTCTTTGGACACCTTCAGGACGCAACGGGGAGGGTGCAGGTGTACATAAAGAAAGATGTGGTAGGTGAAGAGCTTTTTAAAGATTTTGAGGAGCTGGTGGACACGGGTGACCTGCTGGGTGTAAGGGGCAGGCTCTTCAGGACAAACACGGGGGAGCTCACGGTAGAGGTTAAGAGCTTTAGCCTTCTTGCCAAGAGCCTGCATCCCATGCCTGAAAAGTGGCATGGTATAAAGGATGTGGAGGTTAGATACAGGCAGAGATATTTAGACCTTATTGCCAACGAGACCGCCAGAAGGATATTCCTGCTGAGGAGCAAGGTGGTTCAGACGGTCAGGGACTTTCTTAACAGAGAGAATTTTCTTGAGGTGGAGACACCTATCCTCCAGCATGTAGCCTCCGGTGCCAACGCCAAACCCTTTATCACTTATCACAACTATCTGGAGCAGAACCTTTACCTCAGAATAGCACCGGAGTTATACCTCAAGAGGCTTGTGGTGGGAGGCTTCAACAGGGTATACGAGCTTGGTAAGAACTTCCGAAACGAGGGTGTGGACACAACCCATAACCCCGAGTTTACCATGGTTGAATTCTACGTCGCCTACTGGGACTACCAGGACCTTATGGGTTTTACCGAAAGGCTCTTGTCCCATGTGCTTCTGTCCATACTGGGCACATTAAAGCTCACCTATAAGGGCAGAGAGCTGGACTTTACGCCGCCCTACAGGAGATACGCATACTTTGAGCTCCTTGAGAAAAAGACGGGCAAGGGTAAGGACTTTTTTCTGAAGGACCTTCAAGGGCTCAGGAGTCTGGCGAAGGATATAGGAGTGCCTAAGGCGGAGAGCTTGACCCATGCAAAGCTCATCGATAAAGTCTTTGACCTTCTTGTGGAGGATGAACTCTGGGGACCCTGTTTTGTGGTGGACTTTCCAAAACTGCTCTCTCCCCTTGCAAAGAGCCACAGGCAGGACCCGGAGCTGGTGGAAAGGTTTGAGCTCTTTGTGGCAGGTAAGGAGCTTGCCAACGCCTACACGGAGCTTAACGACCCCGTGGAGCAGAGGGAAAGGTTTCTGGAACAGCTCAGAGAGAAGGAGATGGGTGACGAGGAAGCCATGCAGATGGACGAGGATTTTATAAACGCCCTGGAATACGGCATGCCACCAACTGCGGGAGAAGGCATAGGTATAGACCGGCTGGTTATGGTGCTTGCGGACGTGGATTCGATAAGAGAGGTAATCCTTTTCCCGGCTCTGAGGAGGTCCTGAGATGGAGCTTGAGAAGAAGCCAATAAAGGAGTTCAGAAGCAGAGTGGTAAAGGTTTTAACCGAGACGCCCACCACAAAAACTCTGGTTTTTGACCTTAAAGGTGTGGACTTTGACTTCTATCCCGGACAGTATGTGATGCTTCAGGTGCCCTACGAGGGTGAGGTTCTCAAAAGAGCCTACTCCATAGCAAGCCCACCCACCCAGAAAGATACCCTTGAGCTTACCATAAAAAGGACACCTAAGGGAAGAGCTTCCGTGGTGCTCACGGAGCAAACAAAGGAAGGAGATGAGTTCTCCCTAAAGGGACCTTACGGAAAGTTCGTATGGCTTCCTGAGATGGGTAGGAATTTGGTGCTCGTGGGTGCAGGTAGCGGTATAGTGCCCCTCATGTGCATACTCCGTTACATAGTCTCTGCAAGGCTTGAGCATGTAAAGGCAACCCTTCTCTACTCAAACCCCCACTATGAGGAGATAATCTACAGAGAAGAGCTGGAAAGACTGGAAAAGCATTCAAATATAAAGGTGGTTAACACCCTTACGCGCTCCCACCCACCGGACTGGAAGGGTTACACGGGCAGGATAGACCTGCGGATGTTCCTGAAGGAGGTGGAGGACATACCCGCAAACCTCTACTATCTTTGTGGACCACCTCAGTTCGTGGAGGACATGGCAAGCCTGATAACTGACCTGGGTGTTGACAGAGAACAGATAAAAAAGGAAAAATACGATTAGGAGAGGCTTTCAAGGAGCTTCAGGTTTGTATAAGCCCTTTCCACTCCCTTCCTGTCAAAACCGCCCTTTAGAAAGTCTTCTAACATGAGCCTGAGCTTGTCCCTTCTACCCTCCTTTAAAAGTTTACCTCTTTCATAGACCTTTTCCTCGCCAAAGTCCAGAAGAAGGTCCTCGTCTATCCGCCACAAGCGCCTTGGCTGAGGATGCTCCCAGGCTACCTTCAGGGTAAAGGGAACTTCTTCAACATAGCCTTTCAGAGTCCAGACCCCATCCTCTACCTCCAGACCTTTCAGCTCTATGTTTCGGGAAACCCCCTGAAGTAGATAGAGGTCGTGCCAGGCAAGGTCCCAGAGGGGTGAGAGGTAACCTCTTCCTCTTCCAAACCTTTCTATACTCAGGGACTTCTCCGGCTTTTTTATAAACTCCGCGCAGAGCGAGTAACTTTCTACCTCCGAGATAAAAAGACCAGTGAAGTCCTTTATGGTTTTAAACTCTTCCGAGCTCAGGGCGGGGGGTTTTTCCAGGAGAACGGGCAAACCCTTCTGGAGAAATTCCTTTGCTATACTTGCATGCTCTTTCGGGTCCACCGCCACCACTACCGCCCTCAGTGCCTCTCTCACATCACCGAAATGGCAGTAAAAGGGGTGGGTTTTTTTATCCTTCGAGGGGTCTATATCACACAGCACCATTCTTTCACCCATCTGCTCCAGTTTCCAGAAGTATTTGTTTCCCATGTTTCCAAGCCCCACCAGCAGAACGTGCATGCTTATATTTTAAGAAACTTATGAACTTGAAAAGAAGAGAAAGCCTTATAAAATTATGTTTGAGAAATCATGGAGGTGAGGTTATGAAGAAGTTTTTTATCTCCTTCGCTCTTCTGGCAGGCATAGCCTTTTCACAGCAGATAACCATGAAAAAACCTCCCAGGTCTCTGGACAAATACTATCCTCCCCAGTCCCAGAAAATGGACTACCTCTCCAACATGCATGCCATGAGTGTGGCTTTTCACGGAATAAACCTGAACATCAACGAGGGCAAGTGGGATAAAGCTATTGAGTGGGCTAACCAGCTGAAGAAAGTCTATGAAGAATCTGCAAGGATGGTGCCCGAGTGGAAGGACTACTTTAAGCCTGCCCTTGCGGACAATCTGGTGAAGGCGGTCCAATCAAGGAACGCGGATGCGGTGATAAAGGCTTCCAGAGAACTGGGTCAGACCTGTAGCAAGTGCCATCAGGAAAATCAGGCGGTGGTTAAGCTTTACTATCACTTCCCCGGCTACGATAACATAAACTTAGAGGACCCCGTAGAGCTCCAGAACCTTAAGACAAAGGACTATATGAAAAAGCTTTCAGAATCAATGAAGTCTCTGAGGATATTCCTGGCGCAGGGTGATACCGCAAAGGCTAGGGAACAGGGAAGTAACTTCGTGGAAAGGGCAAAACAGCTCAACACCATGTGCACCAAGTGTCACACCTCAAAGGCTTCTGTGGAGTTCTTGCAGGGAAGGATTACCTGACCGCCCTTGACAATCTCCAGAGAGCTCTCAACGCTCCCCAGGTAAACAGAGAGGTGGTCTTCCGACACCTTTCGGAGATAGGTCAGTATTGCTATAGATGCCACAATGTTCACCTTATACCCGTGCTGGTGCAGAAGGCTTTAAAGTGAGGAGTCCAGAAAGAGCATGAGTAAAAGCCCCAAAAGGAAGGCTAAGGTGGATTGGGTGTGCTTTCCCTCTGCATAAGCCTCTGGAAAGACTTCCTTTGCAGTTATATAAACCATGGCACCACCACCAAAGCCAAGACCAACAGCCAGTGTTTCTTTGAAGGTTTCAAAGAGAAAGAAGCCTGCTATAGAGAAAAGGGTTTCAAGAAGACCACTGAAGAGACCAACCCAGAGGGGCATCATAAGTTTACCGGTTATAACCATGAGGGGTAGGCTTACCACGAGACCTTCTGGCATGTCCTGAAGGGCTATCGCTACTGCAGTTTCAAAACCCTTTTCCAGAGAATAGGCGGAGGATATACCCACACTCAGACCCTCAGGTATGTTGTGAAGAACAATTGCAAGCACGATTAGGTATAACCTGTCCACCCTTTTAAAGGAAAAGCCCTCTCTACCCTTCAGTGTATGCTCGTGGGGGACCAGGTTTTCTAAAAGAGCCATAAGTGCAAAACCCAGCACTATGCCGAAGGCAACTTCTAAAAAGGTCCCCACCTCCAGCCCCGGTAGAATGAGGCTGGTAAAACTGGCAACGAGCATAACACCGCCTGTGAAGGAAAGGCTTACACCTACACCTATAGGAGAATTTCTCAAAAACAGTGCGAAAAGGCTTCCGAGGAAAGTGCCAAGTGTTAACAAGGAAGAAATAAGGAATATGTTCATAGATTTCTATTTTACACGCTGGGTATGCTTTGTCTTTGTCTAAGAGGAAGATGAGTTTTTTTGAAGCTTTTTGTTAGCCATGGCAGTAAGCTTTCCAGAGCCTGAATAAGGACATCTATGGGCTGTGTCTTATATCTAATTGTCTAATAAGTCTTCTGCCTTTGACTCATAAGTGCTTTCTAACTTCTTATAAGGTAAGATTCAGATTTGAAATGGTTGAATATCAAGCCTTAGAGTGTGCTTTTTGGACACAGCAGTTTTTCAAATATTTTCAATCTTTATCCTTCTTGGTATGTATACCTCCTTAAGTCTGATATAATGTCTCACATGAACCTCATAAGGCTTCAGCTTATATACCCCGAGGAGAAGGTCAAGGAACCTGTCCTTTGCATGGTTTGCAAAAACTTTGATGTGGTAGTGAACATAAGAACCGCTAGGGTTACCAAAGACACAGGCATACTTGCCGTTGAAATAGACGGAGAAGAGCAGGAGATAGAGAGAGCTATAAGATTTATAGAGGAAAGGGGTGTGATGGTTCAGCCCATAGAGGGGCAGATTTTTACCGAATGAAAGTCTCAGAGCTGGGAGAGTTTGGTTTCATAGAGAGGATAAAGAAAATACTTGAGAGCGGAGTTATAGGAGATGACACCGCACCCATAAGGGTTGGAGACCGCACCCTGCTTCTCACCTGTGATGTGCTTCTGCAGGACAGACACTTTAAACTGAGCTATCCACCCACCGCCATAGGCTGGAAGGTCATCTCTGTCAATGTGAGCGGACCTGGAGGCAAATGGTGGCACGCCTATCTGGCCACTCGTCTCTCTCTGGTGCTTCCCGACATTGGAACTGGAATTTATGGAGGAGCTTTACCTTGGTATGAAAAAAGCCTGTGAATTTTACCGCTGTGAGGTGGTTGGCGGCAATGTGAGCAAGGGTGAAAAGCTCTGCATTGATGTGTTCATGCTGGGGAAACGGGCAGGTTTGTAGGTAGGCAGGGTGCAAAGAAGGGTGACGCCGTCTTGTTTCTGGAGTTCTTGGAACTTAGAAAGCTGGGCTTGAGCTTCTCCTTTATGGAAAGGAAAAACTACGAAGACTTTGAGCTTAGGCTTATAGAAAAGCACCTGAGACCAACCGCCAGGGTTGACTTTCAAAGCACATATCCAAATATGCCAACGCCAGCATGGACGTGAGCCAAATGATTCTCCTCCGATGCCCATAAGCTGGCAAAGGCAAGCGGTGTGAAGCTCAGTCTTTTCTCCGAGAGAGTTCCCCTTTCTCGGGAGCTCCTTGCCTTCTGCAGAAGACACGGCAAAGACCCACTTTACTACGCCCTTTCTGGGGGAGAAGACTACGAACTGCTCTTTACCCATCCCCCGGAGAGGCTAAACCCCTTTCTCAGTATGGTTCAGATAGGTATAGTGGAGGAGGGAGAAGGTGTGTATCTGGACGGCAGTTTCCTTGAGCCTACGGGTTTTGACCATTTTAAGCTGTTATAATTTTTCATGTGCAGAAGTGCCCGCAGTCTATGCCTGTTTTAAATTACAGGTAAAAACTTGGGTTTTAGTAACATGAGAAGCCTTTTTATGGATGTGCCTCTGGAGCTCTGGCGCAGTTACCGGTGGCAAGTGCAGAACAGAATAAGGACAAAGGAAGAACTCAAAAAATACATAAGGCTTACACCGGAAGAGGAGGAGGGCATAGACAGAACCGAAGGACTTTACCCCATGGCTATAACCCCCTATTACCTTTCTCTGATGAACCCGGAGGACCCGCAGGACCCCATCCGTCTTCAGGCGGTGCCAAGGGTTGAAGAAGTGGACCAGAAGTTGCAGGCTTTTGGAGAGCCAGACCCTTTCAGAGAAGAGGGTAATATCCCGGGGCTTACCCACCGCTACCCT
>JBCNVH010000052.1:0-4627 GCA_039630295.1 Aquificaceae bacterium
GGGGGTTACCCTGTCCGGTTATTTCTACCTTCTCGGGCAGTAAGACGGGAAGTTCTTCCTCCGGCACCGGAACTATTCCACAGTGGTCGCAATGAACTACCGGTATGGGCGTGCCCAAGTATCTCTGGCGAGATATGTTCCAGTCTCTTAACCTGTAAGTTATCCTGAAGTCTCCAAGCCCCTTATCTTTGGCCAGGAGGTTATGGCTCTCTTTGCCTCCTCCGAGTTCATGAGCTCAAAAGGCCCTGAGCTTATCAAAATCCCTCTTCCCTCGTAAGCCCTACCCTCTGGTAGTTCTCCCTCCTCCGGTCTTATCACATACCTTACAGGAATTCCGTATTTGACCGCAAAGTCGTAGTCTCTCTGGTCGTGAGCGGGGACGCACATGATGGCACCTGTGCCGTATTCATAAAGCACATAGTTGGCACTCCATACGGGTATTCTCTCACCGGTGGCAGGGTTTGTGGCATAGACGCCAAGGAATACGCCCTCCTTCTCCTCTTCCGTCCCCCTCTCCCTTGTGGACTTCTGTTTCATCCTTTCCACAAATTCTTTTACTTCCTCAAACCTTCCGCCCTTCCTTGCCAGTTCAAGGGTAAGAGGGTGCTCGGGCGCAAGCACCACAAAGGTGGCACCAAAGACCGTATCCGGCCTTGTGGTAAAAACCTCTATGGGTACATCCTCAGAGAAGAACTTGAGCACTGCACCCTCAGACCTTCCAATCCAGTTCCTCTGCTGGGTTATAACCCTCTCGGGCCACTTGCCCTCCAGCTCCTCCAGGTCCGGAGGAGCCTCTCGGCGTAAGCGGTAATCTTCAGATACCAGGCAAAGGCACCTCCCTTCTCACTATGGGCGTGGAGCACCTCCAGCACCTTCCTTCGATGACCTGCTCGTTGGCAAGAACCGTCTGGTCGTTTGGACACCAGTTGACCTCCGCCAGTTTTCTGTAGGCGAGCCCATTCTCAAGAAACTTCAGAAAGAGCCACTGGTTCCACTTGTAATACCGGGGGTCGCAGGTGGCAATTTCCCTCTCCCAATCGTAGGAGAGACCAAGGCTCCTGAGCTGTCTTTTCATGTAGCTTATGTTCTCGTAAGTCCAGCTGGCAGGGTGAACACCCTCTTTTATGGCAGCGTTCTCTGCAGGCAATCCGAAGGCATCCCATCCCATCGGGTGGAGCACAGAATAACCTTTAAACCTCAAAAATCGGGCAAGAGCGTCTCCTATGGTGTAGTTTCTCACATGCCCCATGTGGATGCGTCCAGAAGGGTAGGGAAACATCTCAAGCACATAAACCTTTCTACCCTCTTGTTTTGAACTGAAGAGAGAACGCTCTTCCCAAACCCTTTGCCATTTCCTCTCTATTTCCTGAGGCTTGTATTCCATGTTTATAATTATAGTATTTGACACAGTTGGGTAAAAATTCAGTGTAGTATAAAGTCCGGATACACAGAAACTTTTAACAGGGTGAAAGCCTACCTTACCTGCACGTGCATGTCTGTTGTGAAAATTCCATGGAAAACTTAGCTCCTCTGCATAACTTTTATCCATATGAGCCTGAAGGATAGTCTTGTAAAAATTTCAGACTATGTTTACCAGCTTCCAGAAGGAACCTTGCAAGGGCAGAAGGTTCCGGTTTACTTCTATCTCAGTCAGAAGCTCTTTGAACTTCTTGAAGAAGAGGCAATAAGACAGGCAGGTAATGCGGGAACACTTCCAGGCGTGGAAAAGGCAATATACATAATGCCGGATGTTCATGTGGGCTATGGCTTCCCTGTGGGTGGAGTCATGGCTACAGACCCAGAGGAAGGTATAATAAGCCCCGGTTCTATAGGTTACGACATAAACTGCGGTGTAAGGTTGATAGCCACCAACCTGACAGTGGAAAGGGTTCAGCCCATAAGAAGGGAGCTCATGCAGGAGATACTGAAGAAAGTTCCCGCTGGTGTGGGCTCAACGGGCAGGCTGAAGCTCTCAAAAGAGGAGCTCTCCCAGGTTGCTCTCAAGGGTGCCAGATGGGCGGTGGAGAGAGGCTTCGGCTTTGAGGAAGACCTTCTACACATAGAGAGCGGTGGTGCTCTTCCCAACGCTGACCCCTCAAAGGTTTCGGACTTTGCCTTTCAGAGGGGCTCGGATGAGCTTGGAACTGTGGGCTCGGGAAACCATTTCGTTGAGGTTCAGTATGTGGATGAAGTTTACGATGAAGAGGTGGCGGAGAAGATAGGTCTCAGGGTCGGTCAGGTTACCCTTATGGTCCACTCAGGTTCAAGGGGGTTCGGTCATCAGGTCTGCGTTGACTACCTGAAAACCGCAAAGGACACCCTTAAAAAATACAGCATAGATATACCGGACATGCAACTCGCCTGTATGCCTTTTAATTCCCCGGAGGGTCAGGACTATTTCATGGCTATGAACTCTGCAGCAAACTACGCCTTTGCCAACAGACAGATACTGGGCTTTCTCACTGCGGACACGGTAAGGAGTTTTCTTGGTCTTTCCTGGGAAGAGTTTGGCTACAGGCTTATCTACGACCTTGCCCACAACATAGGAAAGTTGGAGGAGCACAAGGTGGACGGTAAGAGAAAGAAGCTTCTGGTGCACAGAAAGGGTGCCACAAGGGCTTTCCCGCCTCAGAACCCGGATGTGCCCCTTCTCTACAGAGATATAGGTCAGCCTGTGCTTATACCCGGCGATGTGGGAAGATACTCTTTCTTACTTGTAGGTAGGGAAAGGAGTATGGAGATGAGTTTTGGAAGCGCCTGCCATGGAGCAGGGAGGCTCATGTCAAGGACAAAGGCAAAGGAGTATGTCAGGAAGGAGGGACTTGAGAAGGTCCTCGGTGACCTGGTGGTGGTTGCAAGGGGGAAAGGCACCGTGGCAGAGGAGATACCTCAGGCTTACAAGGATGTCTCCGAGGTTGCCATGGTGGTGGATGCTCTGGGCATAGCGGAGCTCGTGGCAAGGTTCAAACCTCTGGGCACTTTAAAGGGATAGATGTTATAATAAAAAATTCTGGAGGAATTCATGGGCGAGTTTGAAAAACTCTTTGAAGAGAGCCTTGAACTCAAGGAGATTAAAAGGGGTGAGGTGATAAAGGGAAGGGTTGTGAAGGTGGATGACAGAAACCTTTATGTGGACATAGGCTACAAGGTGGAGGGTATCCTGCCAAGGGAAGAGCTCCCGGAGGCAAAGGTGGGTGAAGAGATAAAGGCGGTGGTGGTAAGGTTTAACAGAGGGGGTTCACCCATCCTCTCCTACAGAAGGTATATGGAAGAGAAGCTTACGGGTTTTTTAAGGGCTTGCTACGAGAAAGGTAAGTATGTAACAGGGACGGTAGTGGAAAAGAAAGAGGATGGTTATGTGGTGGACGTAAGCGGTCTCAAAACCTTCCTACCTCTAAAAGAAGCGGGTAAGAACCTCAGAGAGGGTAAAAAGATAGTTGCCAAGATAACAGAAATGAAAAAGGAGGAGGCAGGTCTGAGGGTAGTCCTGTCCCAGAGGGATTATCTAAGGGCACAGGAGGAGAAGAAAAAGTCAAGGATACTTTCAAAGCTGAAGGTGGGTGACCTGGTGGAAGGGAAGGTTATAAAGATAGACCCTGAGAAGGGCATAACCCTTCTGGTGGGCAGTGCCCTGAGAGCTTTCTTACCCCTTGAGGAGCTGAGCTGGGGTAGAGACAGAAATCCTTACAACTATGCGGAGATAGACGAGAGATTAAGGGTAAAGGTAAAGAGGATACCCAAGGATGGGCAGTTTATCTTTGTGAGCCTTAAAGAGACAAAAGAAAACCCCTGGGTAAAGGCGGAAGAAAGTATTAAGAAGGGTGAGGTGGTAAGCGGTAGGGTTGTGGAAGTTAGAGACAACGGACTTATTCTGGAGATTATGGAGGGTGTGGAAGGTTATGTGCCGAAGGAGGAAATATCTTACGACGGTAGCACTTTTCGGAAGGGTGACAGGGTATCCGCACAGGTGCTTGAGTTTGAGCCGAAAAGACGCAAGCTGGTCCTGAGCATAAAAAGAACCCTACCCAAACCCTGGGAGGAGTTCCTCAAGAAGAACCCTTCTGGGAGCAAGGTAACAGGACTTGTGGAAAGGGTCGAAGGGGCAAAGGCGGTGGTGAAGCTTGAGGAGGGGGTTTATGGTGTGGTTCACAGAAGCGACCTTGCCTGGATAAAGCCCGGAAGGGTGGAAGACCTACTTCAGGTGGGACAATCCCTGGAGTTTGCGGTTCTGGGGCTGGATGGTAGGTTTGTAAAGCTCGGTCTTAAACAGCTCATGGAGAACCCCTGGGAAAAAGTGCTGAAGAGCTACAGAGTCGGTGAAAAGGTCAGGCTAATCGTAAAGAGTGTCCATCCCTTTGGTGCTTTTCTTCAGTTTCCAGAAGGTATAGATGGGCTTTTGCCCATATCGGAGGTGCCAAAGGGAACAAAAATTCAGGAAGGACAGGAGCTGGAGGTAAGGATAATAGAGCTGTCTCCGGACAAGATAACCTTTAGCATGAAGGAGGAGGAGAAAAGGGAAGAAATCATAACCACAGGTAGTTCAGACAGGGGCTTTACCCTTGGAGACATACTCAAGAAGAAGATGAAGATATGAAAAAGAAAACCCTTGTCCAGAGGCTTTACGAGG
>JBCNVH010000053.1:0-8401 GCA_039630295.1 Aquificaceae bacterium
GGTAGGAAGGTACGCACTACTGGTTTGTAGTTCACTCTGGTGACCATCTCATTATTTATAAGGTACACAGCATCCGTCTCTTTGTTTGTGTATCTTTCCCTGACGGTTTGTCCTACCTCTTTTACTATGGAAAAGTTTATCTCCTTTCTGAACACCTCATCGTAGCCTTTGATGATCCTATAGCCTCTTTTAGAAAAGTACTGGTAACCCTTTCTACCTATGAGTATGAGGCTGACACCTGTATCTGCGGATACTTTTTCAGCTATTAGCTCTTCAGCTTTCTTTATAACATTTGAGTTGAAGGCTCCGGCAAGTCCCCTATCTGCTGTTACTAAAATAATATCACAATTCTTTTCCTGTCTCCTCTCAAGCAAGGGATGAGTTTGTGCATCTATATGTGCAGAAAGATCCCTCAAGACATCATACAGCCTTTCTGAGTAGGGTCTTGAGGCATAAAGAAGCTCTTGAGCGCGCCTGAGCTTTGCAGCTGAGACCACCTTCATGGCGTTTGTTATTCTTCTGGTATTTTTTATACCCTGTATCTTCCTCCTTATGTCCCTTGGTGAAAGCTTAGGCATGAAAAAAATTATAGCATATTTATAGTATAGAACATAACACGTTGGGTGAGAAATTAGCCTGCATTCTTCCTCCTGAAAAAACTATAAGCAATGGAGTAGGCATACACATAACATAAAAGCGTGATACCCTTACGCCACCTACTCACAACATTAAAACTCTTTACCGCACCTATCACTCCTTCCACTACCTGCCTCATACCTTTCTCATTCCTCCTGCTACACGCCTTCACACCTTCCACATACTTATATGCCTTGTCTCCATAAACCTCATGACTCTCCACCAATTCCTTAAACCACTTACTCTTTGTTTTCCTTATCCCATATGCCTTACTCTCATGCATATTGCCATAGGTAAACCACACATACACAACACCGTTCTCATCACATAACACCATTACAAGCACTCCGTAGTAAACTTCTTCAAACTCCACATACTTTCTGTAGTGAACGCTGCACAGCTTCTTCTGTCTTTTTGTCCAAAACACCTTACCACCAAACCTCTTTATTCTCTGTGTCCTTGCCCTATTAACATTAGCCACTGGAAGGATAGTGCCATCCACTATCAGTTTTATTTTCTTGCCTCCTAATATCTTGATAGCTATGAGTAGTCTTAATCTCCATAGCGTGGTCTGTCTTAGCTTTGAGTAAATTCTTTTCATTCTTGCTTTTCTGAAGATGTGATATGAGTTTATAGAGGGGTCTATTAGCTCTTTTGCGAGTGTTAGTATTGGAGAATGGAGGTGGTAAGAGAGCATAAGTAGTGCTATGATTTGCTGGTCTGAGATTTTAGATTTTCTGCCTGCTTTGGGCTTTTCATGGGTGAATTGGTGAAATAGTTCAATCTCGGCGAGGATTTAGTGGTAGGATTTTGGAATGTTAATTTTTTATACCTCCTTGCGTAGGATTGGGTATTAATATGATACCTTCCTATGCAAGGCTTTTTGAGAAAGGGTTTCTACACCTCCTTAATTTCTCAACCGACGTGTATGGTTTATAATTATGGGATTATGCATCATCTTTCTTCAGAACAGTTGATAGAGTTGAAGGAAGAGCTCCTGCGGATGAGGGAGAGGCTTATAAGACATGCGGAGGAACAGATAAAAGACCCTTCGGACATGACCTTTGAGGGAGGCGACGAGATAGACAGGGCAAACATAGAAACGGGCAGATACCTCAGTCTTCAGAGGATAAGAACCAGAGAGCTTAAGCTCCTGAGAAAGATTGACTACGCCCTCGCCAAGGTGGAACAGGGCACTTACGGTATATGTGAGGGCTGTGGTGCTCTCATACCCTTTGAAAGGCTCAGGGCAAGACCTGTAACCACCATGTGTATAAACTGCAAGGAACTGGAAGAGGAAGGAGAACATGAGTGAAAGCTGGATGTTTCCGAGGGTAAGTAGGCTACCCAAGTATGTCTTTGCCATGGTAAACGAGCTTAAATACAAGCTAAGGCGTGAGGGAGAGGATGTGGTGGACCTTGGTATGGGAAACCCGGACCTACCACCCGCGCGCCATATTGTGGATAAACTCTGCGAGGTTGCCTCAAGAGATAATGTGCATGGATACTCTGCCTCGAAGGGCATACCAAGGTTGAGGAAGGCTATATGCGACTTTTATAGAAAACGTTACGGCGTAGAGCTGGACCCAGAGAGAGAAGCCATACTTACCATAGGTGCAAAGGAGGGTTATTCGCACCTGATGCTCGCCATACTTGAGCCGGGCGATACAGTGCTTGTTTCAAATCCCACTTACCCCATACACTACTACGCACCCATCATAGCTGGTGGTGATGCGGTATCGGTGCCAATCATCCCTGAAGAGGGTGAGGATTTTGAGGAAAGCTTCCTGAGAAGAATACAGGACACCCTAAAGGGTTACTTCAGAAAACCCAGAGCGATAGTTCTCAGCTTTCCCCATAACCCCACCACCTTCTGTGTCAGCCTTGAATTTTTCAGAGAGGTGGTCAGACTTGCCAGAAGGGAGGATATATGGGTGGTTCACGACTTTGCCTATGCAGACCTGGGCTTTGACGGCTACGAACCCCCAAGCATACTCCAGGTGGAAGGTGCAAAGGAGGTGGCGGTGGAACTATACTCCATGTCAAAGGGTTTTTCTATGGCTGGCTGGAGGGTTGCCTTCATGCTTGGGAACGAAGTGCTCATAAAAAACCTTGCCCACCTGAAGAGCTATTTAGACTACGGCGTCTTTACCCCAATACAGGTAGCCTCTATTATAGCTCTGGAGAGCAACTACGAGATAGTGGAGAAAAACAGGGAAGTTTACAGAAAAAGAAGGGATGTGCTGGTGGAAGGTCTCAACCGCATAGGATGGCAGGTAGAAAAACCGAAGGGAAGCATGTTCCTTTGGGCAAAAATACCCCAATGGGTTGGTATGAAATCTCTCGATTTTGCCCTCTTTCTTCTGAAGGAGGCAAGGGTGGCAGTGTCTCCTGGCATAGGCTTTGGTGAATACGGTGAGGGATACGTAAGATTTGCCCTCGTAGAGAACGAGCATCGTATCCGTCAGGCGGTAAGAGGTATTAAAAAAGCCTTCGAGAGATTTACGCAGAAGGTATAGTCTATAGAACCACTTTGTCCAATATTATTAACTTAATAACCGAGCACTCAAAGCTCTGCAAAACCTTAGGGACCTTTCTTGCAACATGTTCTATACTATAATACATGACCCCTGTATTTACAGAAAAAGCACCCAAGCCTGTGGGTCCTTACTCTCAGGCTCTTCTGGTAGATGGTTTTCTTTTCCTGTCAGGGCAGATAGGGCTTGACCCAGAAAGTGGGAAGCTGAAAGAGGGCTTTCGGGAGCAGGTGGAACAGGTTTTTAAAAACATAGAAGCTATCCTTGAAAGCGTAGGTGCGGGCAAGAGACACATAGTGAGGGTTGTGGTCTATCTCAAAGACCTGAGCCTTTTTAAAGAGTTTAACCAGCTATACGAAAACTTCCTCAGAGAGGTAAAGGTGAAGCCTGTCAGGACAACTCTTCAGGTTAGCGAACTGCCTCTGGGCGCTCTGCTGGAGGTGGAGGTGACAGCCTTCCTTGGAAAAACCCATGATACCCTCCGACCTTGAACCTCCTTACGACGAAATTGCTGAAAGGGCGGTGCTGGGTGCTATAATAGCGGACCCCGAGAGCATGCCCACCGTCCTTGAAAACCTTAGGGAAGAAGACTTTTACCTTGAAACCCACAGACTGCTCTTTTCCTTACTCTATAAGGTGTGGGAGGACAAGGGCAAAGACTGGGACGACATAGTCCTGAGAGAATACATAGAAAAGAGGGGTCTTAAGGAGAAAATAGACACTTCTCTTATATACGCCCTTGTTGAGGAAGCGGCTACAGGAAACCTTCTGGAAGAAGCCATAAGGAATGTAAGGGAAAAGTCGGGGCTCAGGAGGCTTATGGACCTTTCCATACATGTTCTTAAGGGGATAAAAGAAGAGCCAGACCTGAGCAACCTTCTTGAATTTTTAAACACAAAACTCATAGAAATATCGGAGAAACAGCTGGTAACCCACTACTGGCACATCAGAGAGGTGACAAGGGAAGTCATAGAAATTATAGAAAAGCACAGAAAGCAGGAAAAGCTGATTACAGGAAGGTCTACCGGCTTTCTTGACCTGGACACCCTTACCACAGGCTTTCATCCTTCAGACCTCGTTATCTTAGCCGCAAGACCGGGCATGGGTAAGAGCAGTTTCATGCTTTCTATGGCTATCCACATGGCTATGGAAGAAAAAGTGCCAGTGGCGGTCTACTCTCTTGAGATGAGCAAGGAACAGCTGGTGATGAGGGCACTTTCCATGCTTTCTGGTGTGCCCCTGCAGAACATAAGGAGGGGTTTTATAAACGAAGAGGACAGGAACAGACTTCTGTCCGCCGCCCTTGACCTTTCGAGATGTGAGATATACATAGATGATACACCGAGCCTTTCCACTACTGACCTGAGGGTAAAGACGAGAAAACTCAAGAAAGAGAAGTCGGTGGAAGTTGTGTTTGTGGACTATCTTCAGCTACTAAGACCGCCTACCAGAAGGGTTTCGAGACAGGAAGAGGTGGCGGAGATATCAAGGAACTTGAAAGCACTCGCCAAAGAGTTATCAGTGCCGGTGGTAGCTCTTGCCCAGCTCTCCCGTCAGGTGGAGCACAGGTCTGACAAAAGACCCCAGATGGCAGACCTGAGAGAATCCGGTCAGATAGAACAGGATGCGGACCTGATACTTTTCATCCACAGACCCGAATATTACAAGAAAAGTCCCTCACCCGAGGAGCAGGGCATAGCGGAGATTATCGTGGCAAAGCAAAGGCAGGGACCCACCGGTATAGTTAAGGTAGCCTTCCTCAAGGATACCGCCAGCTTCAAACCCCTTCTAACCGGTGTTTCCACAGGGGTGGAAAGCTATGAACCGGATATGGAAGAGTTCTCAGAGGAAGACCTGGACTTAGACTTTTAGCTTATAATCTTCTCATGCTCAGCATGACCGGTTTTGGCTCTGGACTTTATGAAAATGACAGGTGGGCGGTTGAGGTTTTTGTCAAAAGTCTTAATGGTAAGAACCTTGAGGTCTTTATAAGGTCCAATCACAACCTCTTCTCTCTGGAGTTCTCCATAAGAAAACTGGTAAGGGAATTTATAAAACGAGGGACGGTTAATCTCCACATTGATATAAGGAGGAAGGGTCTTGTGGAGCCGGTGAGCCTTGAAAACCTCTTTACCAACATAAACCTTTTTAAAATACTCAGAGAAAGGCTCAACCTGAGCGTGAGCGACGATACGATTCTTCAGCTGGCGGTTAAGTTCTCGGAAGCTCCAAGGGAAGAGATAGACCCCTCTCTTGAAGAAGCCTTACTTTGTGCCCTTACCGATGCGCTTAAGGAGCTTCTTCTGAGAAGGTCTGAGGAAGGAGAGCACATAAAGAAGGATATGGAAGAAAGGCTAAGGAGGATAGAAGAGCTCCTGGAAAACATACTGACAAACAGAGAAGCTGTTTACGAGAAAGTAAAGAAGAGAGTCCTTGAGAAGGCGGAGGAGCTTGGTATCTCTGAAAACAGAGGTGTTGTCCTCAACGAGATAAGTCTCATACTTTCTAAGATGGATGTGGAGGAGGAGATAACCAGGTTCAAAACCCACCTTAAAAGGAGTAGAGAGCTCATGCTCTCCAGCGAGGATGTGGGCAGAAAACTTGAGTTTATCTTTCAGGAGATGCATAGAGAGATAACCACCCTTTCCAACAAACTGCCGGAGCTCTCTTCCTTTGCGGTGGAAATAAAGACAGAGATAGACCGGCTAAAGCAACAGGTGGCAAACGTAGAGTAGTGGTATAATATATATAACTCAGCGGGCGTAGCTCAGTGGTGGAGCGGCTGCTTGCCATGCAGCAGGTCGCGGGTTCGTCGCCCGCTCTTTAGGCAACGTGGCCGAGCGGCTAGGCGAGGGACTGCAAATCCCTTCTACGGCGGTTCGAATCCGCCCGTTGCCTCTTACGAAAGAAAAGGAGGTTCGTTATGCCCAATACAAAGCAGGCTGAAAAACGCATGAGGAGAGATGCCAAAAGGAGAGTGCGCAACAGGTATCATCTCTCAAGGATGAAAACCTACATAAAGAAGTTCAGGAAGATGGTGGAAGCCGGTCAGCTTCAGGAGGCAAGCGACTTTCTCCCCAGGGTTGTAAGCATCATATACCACACAGCCTCAAAGGGTGTAATACATAAAAATGAAGCTTCAAGAAGAGCCTCCAGAGTTAGTCAACTTCTTAACAAGGCTCTTAAGAAAGCTCAGGGGCAGGTAGGCTAAGGGCTCTCTCAATAAAAGCAGGAAAAACCAGTATAGCAGGACAGCAAGGGGTATGGTGTATAGAAGCTCGTAAGCCTCCGGCTTTGTGAATATGAGGAACAGACACATAAGTGCCGTTCCTGCAATGCTCTTTAAAAGGGAGGAAAGATAAGTGGGAAGGTCAATGCTTTTCTCCTTCCAGAAGTAGAGCAAAAATAGGAAGCCTGTGAGTGAGGAACTCGCGGTGCCAAGGGCGAGCCCCACAACTTCCAGCTCAAGTAAAAAGGCAAAGAGAAAGGCTAAAAGACCCTCCGAAAGAACTGCAAAGAGAGAGGAAAGCACTGGCGTTCTTGTGTCTCCCTTAGCAAAGAAGACACTCGCAAGCACTTTCTGCAGGGAAAAGAATAAAAGACCAAGAGAGTAAACCGCAAGAACCTTCCCTGCTGTGTTTACATCCTCCTGAGAGAACCTCCCCCTTCCGTATAGAAGGTCTATTATCTGAATGGAAAGCACCGCAAGCCCCCCAGTTGCGGGAAGGGCAAGCAGGGTGATAAACCTGAAGGCAAGGGTGATATTGCCTTTTGGGTCGCTACCGCCGGAGAGAACGGATAGAAGCGAGTTTGCCATACCTACAGAAAGGGCACCAAGGGGCAGCTGGAATATCCTGTTGGCGTAGTAAAGGTAGGATATGGCACCAAGGGCGAGAAAGGAAGCAAGGAAGGTGTCTATGAAAAAGGACAGCTGAGCCACACCAAAGCCAAGCACCGCAGGAAAGAGCCTTTTAAGAAGGAGACTGAGGTCTCTGTCTTTCGATAGGGTGAGTTCTGGCAATAGACCACGGGAAAGGACCCAGGGAAGGTGAAAGAGAAGCTGGAAAATTCCACCAAAAACCACGCCAAGTAACAGAGCTATGTATCCTGATTTCTGGGCAAAGAGGGCTATAGCCAGAGACATGGACAGGTTGAAAACCGCCTGGGCAAAGGCGGGGACGAAAAAGACACCTCTGGTGTTCAGCACTGCCATGAAGAGGGCACTCAGACCCACAAAAAAGAGGTAGCTGAAAAGAAACCTCGCCATGAAAACCGCAAGCTCGTAGTATCCTTTACCCGTTATGCCCGGGGCGATAAGCCTTATAACCCAATCTGCAAGGAGAATACCCAGAAGGGTCACTAAAAGGTTAAAAAGGGTATAGTAAGAGAAGACCGAATTAAGGAAGGGCTTCTCCGTGCCTTCCTTCAACCTTTTGGCAAAGATGGGGACAAAGGCGGCGTTAAAACCACCCTCACCGAAGAGCCTGCGAAAGGTGTTGGGAAGCCTGAAAGCAACAAAGAAAGCATCAGTTACAGGGGATACGCCAAAGTGGTAAGCTATTAAAGCATCCCTCACATAACCCAGAATCCTGCTTAGAAAGGTAGCGATGGAAAAGGATAGGGAATGTTTTATAAGGTTCATGATGTTTATATTTTCTCACAAACTTTCCAGACCTTTTTTGGATTGTAGTTATAGCTAAAATTTTGCACGGGTTGAGCCTAACTTCTATCAATCTTATCTTTTGAAGCCTCAATAAACCCTTGGTGGACAGCGCTTCTATAAAAGTCATAGCCCTGTTGAGGTTTTCTCAGGATGGCTAATTTGGAAATCATTTAGTATGGCATACTTTAGGCATTTAACAACAGGCTGCTAAACCTCTGCAAAACTTTAGTATGTTATAATTTATTTTATTAAATTTAAGTGAGGAGGGTTTAATTATGGATACGAGCAGACACCTGAGAGTTTTTGTGTCCTCTACCTTCGTGGACATGCAAAAAGAAAGAGAAAAACTGGCAAAGGAGGTCTTTCCTAAAATCAGAAGACTTGCCAGAGAGAGGCAGGGGGAGTTCACGGACGTTGACCTGCGATGGGGCATAACACAGAAAGAAGCAGAAAGTGGTGAAACCCTACGGCTCTGCCTTGAGGAAATATACAAATGCATGGACTCACCTCTTTTCTTTATTGGACTTCTGGGCCACAGATACGGATGGGTGCCAGAAGAACTTGA
>JBCNVH010000054.1:0-14092 GCA_039630295.1 Aquificaceae bacterium
ACCTTGACGACCCAGTTCCTGAAGATGTGCTGGATGAGCTAAGAAGGCTACCTCATATTATCTTTGCCAAGCAGGTGGTAGTATGATAGATTTAACCCTATGGCGTTAAAGAGCAAACTGACCGCAGAGGAGTTTTTCAAAGCCTACCCTGAGGAGACAAGGCTCGAGCTAATAGATGGAGAGGTTTGCCAGATGCCCGCACCCAGCTTTATCCATCAGGAAGTTTTGTTCAGGCTTGCTATGTTTATAAGGACGCATATTCAGAATAAAGGCTCGGGAATTTCGGTGATAGCTCCTATAGACCTGGTTCTTTCCGAGGATACGGTTTTACAACCTGACATAGTTTACCTTTCGGAGCTTTCAAAGGTAAAGGACAAGATTTACGGAGTTCCTGACCTTGTGGTGGAAGTGGTTTCACCCTCCACACTGAAGAGAGACCTGGTGGATAAGATGAAGATATACGAAGCTCATGGTGTTAAAGAATACTGGCTTGTTTTTCCTTCTGAAAAGACCCTGATGATATACACATTAAAGGGGGCAAACTATGAGCTTTTTTCCTACGCCACAGAAGAAGGTAAAGTGAGCTCAAAGGTTCTTGAAGGTTTTGAAATAGACCTCAAAGAGGTCTTTGGGGGTCTTTAGAGGAGCTGTTCAGCAAGAGCCTGAACTATGCACTCTGCTGCTGTTAATTTATTCTCTGCTTCTATCTCAACAACCTCACCTTCTCTGAATATGACCTTTCCTCTATATGACCCTGAACCCATGCTTTGCAATGGGTTTGCCACAACTACATCAAGGTTTTTTCTTATGAGTTTTTCCTTTGCCCTTTCCCTGAGGTTTTCCTCCTCTTCAAGGGCAAAGCCAATGAGCAACTTATCACCCTTTTCTCTTCCAAGCTCCAGAAGAATGTCAGGGTTTTCCACCAGCTCAAGTGTAAGTCCCTTCTTCTTTTCCATCTTTCCTGCGTAAATCTTTAATGGTCTGTAGTCCGCCACCGCGGCGTTCATCACCACTACATCCGCCCAGTCTACCAGTTCTCTGACTTTTTCTCGCATATCCTGAGCGGATACCACCCTCGTGAGTTCCACCTCTGGCGGTTCCTCCGCCGTGGTAAAGCCGGCTACCACTTTTACCTGTGCCCCATACCACCTGAAGACCCTTGCCAGGGAAAAGCCAAGAAGCCCGCTGGAAAGGTTGGAGATAAACCTTACGCCGTCTATAAACTCTCTGGTGGCACCTACTGTAAGAAGCACTCTTCTACCTTTCCAGAGTTTTGGTCTTAGGGCATATTCTATCCAGTCCAGAAGTCTCTCAAGAGAGGCAAGTCTTCCCTGTCCTTCCTCTTCGCAAAGTAGCTTCCCTTCCTCAGGCTCCACCACTATCACACCCCTTTCTTTTAACCTTTTAAGGTTTTCCTGCACCGCCGGGTTTCTATACATTTCCACATTACCAGCGGGTGCTATTAGAAGATTGCCTTTATGAGAAAGAGCACAGGTGGTAAGAAGGTTGTCCCCTATGCCAAGAGCAACTTTGGAGAGGGTGTTTATACTGCAGGGTGCTATTAGAAAGAGGTCAGACCAGCGTGGCAGATTTATGTGAAGGAGAGGGTCATCTTCCCAGTCTGCATAAGCCCTGTTGCCCGACAGTGCCTCAAAGGTGAGCCTGCTTATAAACTTTTCAGAAAAGGGCGATAGCACCACCTTTACCTCATGACCGGACTTCCTGAGCTCCCTCACCAGCTCACAGGCTTTGTATATGGCTATACTTGAGCTAACACCAAGGAGAACCTTACCCATCCTTCAAAGCCCAGTAGAGCACCGCCATCCTCACATAAAGACCGTTCTCCACCTGTCTAAGCAGAAGAGATTTCTCTGAGTAAAGAACCTGTGCGTCCGCATCCACATACAGGTTTACAGGTCCTGGGTGCATGAAGTAACCCCTTATTCTCTCGTGCCTTTCTTTTGTAAGACCGAACTGCATGAAGTAGCTTTCCTTGCTTGTTATATGGTTTTCCTGAAATCTTTCTTCCTGAAGCCTGAGCCAAATGCATAAGTCTGCCCAGTCTATAGCCTCTTCTGGACTGTCGAAGATGCGTTCTACACCAAAGGGAGAAAGGTCCGAAGGTATAAGCGTTCTGGGTCCGCAAACCCCAAGTCTCGCACCAAATAGGTTGAAAAGGTAAGCACCTGACCTGAAGACCCTACTGTGGGCTATGTCTCCTATGTATACTACCCTGAGCTCCTCAAGTTTACCGAAAACCTCCAGAGCGGTAAAGAGGTCAATAAGCCCCTGAGTAGGGTGCTGGTGGGTGCCATCCCCGGCATTTATAAGACTTATGCCTTCCTTCAGGTATCCATCGTAAGGAAAGAGCACAAAGGGAGTTCTGAAGATTAGAGCTCTAAAACCAAGAGCCTTAAAGGTTTTTATCGTGTCATAAAAACTTTCACCTTTCTCTATGGAACTTTCGCCCCTGCCCGTATAATAGGTCCTAAGACCTAAAAGCCTACAGGCTCTCTCAAAGGAAAAACGCGTTCTTGTGGAGCTTTCCAAGAAGAAAAGAGCCGCATCGCCTTCAAGGTTTTCCCTTTTTCCCATCTTGAAGTCCTCATAAAGAGCTTTTAATACGAAAAGCTCCTCTCTGCTTATATCTCTGACTGATATTATGTGTTTCTGCATCTTCAGAGCTATAATTTTAACACACACCATACAGCTTCCGCTTTTTTCCTTGCAGTTTCTATCAAACCTATAGCACACTCACTGTCATGAGTTCTGTTATCTGTCACTTTCATAGCCATTATCTTGCCACTGCTTATGTCTAATGCAACATGCAGTTTTATCCAGCCTTTCCTCTTTTTCTTACCATGCTTTTTACTGAGCCACTCTCCTCTGTTTGTCAACTTGATACCTGTGGAGTCAAGGACTATCACGAAGTCTTGTGGTATGTCTTCTGGGTTATCTGGAAGGTGGTCCAGGTGGAAGTCTTCTCTGCTATGTCTGTAGTGAAGTGTTCTGAAGTTTGATATCTGAGTAGCTATACCCATTTGCATGAAGAGAGCTTTTACAAAGCCCTCTGTTTGTCTGTAGGGTAGTCTGAAGGCGTATTTCAAAAAGAGCATCAGCAATATGAGTATTCTTGGGTATTTGAAAGGTCTTCCTAACTTTTTTGTTTGCTGGTGTTGTGATTGTGTGTCGAGTATGTCTGGGTCAATGAGGATTTAACCTCTCTTTACCAAATGTATGTTATACTCTTTCCAGTCTCTTCTCATGGGGTGATATTATCTCATAAACTTATATTGGACACAGCAGTCCGCTATAATTTACCTATAGGATGAAAAAGGTCCAGACTACATTAACAGCTCTGGCGGAGATAGGTTTTGATGTGCTTTATCTCACAGGAGAAGGTCTCGGAGAGCAAAGAACTCCTGTGCTGGTGGAAAAAGAGCGGAGAGACAGAAAGAAGATGCTGGAGGAAATATTTGCAGGGATGGAGAGAGATAGAAACTGTGTGCTTTATGAAGGTGCCAGCGGTTATGTTTTTGGAGAGGGCAACCCTTACTCCCCTGTAGTCTTTGTGGGTGAAGCACCCGGAGAAGAAGAGGACCAGCAGAGAAGACCCTTTGTGGGTAGAGCGGGTAGATACTTGAACCAGAAGCTGGAAGAGGTTGGTTTGAAACGGGAAGAGGTATACATAACCAATGTGGTAAAGTCAAGACCGCCTGGCAACCGAAAGCCCACAGCAAAAGAGATGCAGAGCTGTCTACCCTATCTAAGGAAAGAAATAGAGGTGATAAAGCCAAAGCTCATAGTCTGCCTGGGCTCCACCGCCCTTGAGGGTGTGCTGGGTAAGAGCCTTCAGGTTAGCAAACACAGGGGTCAGCTCTTTGAGTATCCCTTTAACAGAGACATAAAAGTGTTGTTGACCTACCACCCCGCTTACATACTCAGAAACCCGGGCGCAGAAGGAGAATTTCTGGAAGACCTTAAAAGGGTAAGGAGCTTGCTTTCAAGACTTTGAGAGGAAAACCTTTAGATAGCCTTCCTCAAGCCTTGCACCCTTCGGCTCGTAGTCTCTCAACTTTCTTGGAAGGAGCACATGGCTTTTAAAGTTTCTCCACCTTATAACTATCTCTCCCTCGCTCTTGAGTATGGACAGTCCCTCCTTCTTCAGGAAAGGTGCCTTCAGCTTTATCACATAACCCCCATCCCGTTCCAGGAACTCGTAGGGTTTTTCCCTGTGCATAACCCTTATGGGGTCTGCGTCCCCGTATATGAGGTCTGAGATTATACTGAGCCTTTCTTCGCCCACCACCTCATCCTCCATAAGGGGCACAAAAAACACGGGAACGGGGTAGAAAAGGGCATGTATGTCGTCAATGTGCTTCCTCTGGGTTAGTATCCATCTGGAGAAGTGCTCACAGTTTTCCACTGCAGGGGGCAAGACCTTGTTAACTATAACCCCATCCACGTTCACACCAAAAAGGTTGAAATACATAAAGGCCCTCTGGCTCTCCTTGAGCACCATCTTTTCAGGGTTTGCCACTATCCTGACAGAGGTTATATCCGGGTCTACCAGTATCTGGTCCACTCCTTTAAGCTTTTCATAGAAGTTCTCCAGCGACCTGAAGTATTCTTCATCCGGCAGAGGGACATCTGTAAACCTTCTGGCTACCGGTCTTGCCACCTTAAGTATGGTCCTTTCCACATTGAATATCTTCCTCATATACCACTTGAGGACGGTGGGCATGGACACGAACCTGAGGGACTCACCTGTAGGTGGAAGGTCGAGCACCAGCACATCAAACTCACCCTCTCTGTAGTATTTGTTCACATAGAGAAGGCTTGTAACCTCCTCCATGCCGGGCAATATGGCAAGCTCCTCGGAGACTACCTGGTCCAGTCCTGTGGTATTAAAAAGGAGCTCAAGGAAGCGGTAAACATCCCCCCAGTATCTGTCCACCTCTTCCTGAATGTCTATTTCTTGAATGTAAAGCCTGTCAGATATTTTTATGGGTAATCCCTTCGCCCTTACCTTTTCCTCCTCCGGTAGGTCAAAGGCGTCCCCCAGACTATGGGCAGGGTCAAGCGAGACCACTATGGTCCTGTAGCCAAGCTTTGAAAGCCTGTAAGCGGTGGCAGCAGAAAGGGTTGTCTTACCAACACCACCCTTTCCTGAAAAAAGTATAATCCTCATCCCTATAAAATATAGCCCAGAGGGAACTCCTTTAACCTCAGGTTATGCCGGAAAGCTTTTAAAATCTCCTGCGAGCTTCTCTCTACCCTTACCCTTGAGTATCCTCAGCTTTGGTCTTGTTATGGCAAGGTCGCCCTCTGAAATGTCCTTTGTTATGACCGAACCACCTGCCACAAAGGAATAGCTTCCAAGCTTTATGGGGGCAACTATCAGGGCATTGCTACCTATAAAGGCACCCTTACCCACATAGCTCTGATGCTTTCTCCTGCCGTCAAAGTTGGCAAAAACAACCCCTGCCCCCACATTCACCTCATCTTCTATGACCGCATCCCCTATATAGCTCAGGTGCTTTGCCCTCACCCCCTCTCCAAGGAAAGACTTTTTTAGCTCCACAAAGTTACCCACATGGCTTCTTTTACCTACCAGACTACCCTCTCTGATGTGGGCAAAGGGTCCCACGACCGCCTCTCTTTTTATGTGCGAGTTTCTCACCACCGAGTAGGGTTCTACCACCGCACCTTCTTCCACTATGGTGTTCTCCAGAAGGCTGCCCTTACCCACCACCACACCCCTGCCCAGTCTGGTGCTACCCCGGAGCATCACCTGAGGGTATATCTCCACATCTCCCTCAAGCACCACATCGGGTTCAATCCATACGCTCTCTGGCTGGTGTATGGTGTTTCCCTTCTCCGCCCACTCCTGAAGTATTCTGAGCCTTATGATGTTCTCCGCCACCGCCAGCTCCCAGCGGGTGTTTACGCCGAGTATTTCTGTGGGGTCCTCCGCCATAAAGCTTCTTACTCTGTATCCCTGCTGGTGCATAAGTTCAAAGACTTCCGTCAGGTAAACCTCCCCCGTCCTTGGGCTTGGTGTTACCATGAAAAGGGTTTCAAGAAGGTGAGGGCAGTAGAAAAGGTAAAGCCCACCGTTTATCTCTCTTATGAGCCTTTCCTCAGGACCTGCCTCCTTCTCTTCCACCACCTTTAACACGTTTCCTTCCTGGTCCTTAACGACCCTTCCGTAGCCTGTGGGGTCCGGAAGCTGGGTGGATAGAAGCAGGGCACTGAGCTTTGTATTTTCATACTCCTCCACAAGAGAGAGGTATCTTAGCATGTTCTTCACCGTCTGAGCCCTTACAAGAGGAGCGTCACCGTTTACAACGAGCAGGTAATCCTCGTAGTCTCTCCAGAAGTCTATTGCAGAGAGCACCGCATCTCCCGTCCCTCCCTTTGGGTTCAACTGACGAAAATAGAGGTAGGCTTCTCCAAAGTAGGACCTGACCTCCTCAGCACCGTAGCCTACCACCAGAGCTACATCCAAAGGTCCGAGTTCCTTAAGGGTTTTAAGGACATACCAGAGCATGGGTTTTCCAAGGATGTTCTGCATAACCTTGGGTTTTTCGCTCTTAAAGCGCGTGCCAAGACCCGCAGAAAGCACGAGAGCTCTCATGAGAATATTTTAACATCCTATGACTTGCCCGCGTCTCTCGCCACACCCCTTTTAGAGCTCTGGATAAACTCCACCAGCTCTTTTATCTCGGGATACTGACCGTATTCTTCAAGAAGGACCTCAATGGCTTCGGATTTGAGCATAGAGCTCCTGAAGAGAAGTCTGTAGGCTCTCTTTAGGACAGTCACCACTTCTTTTGAAAAGCCCCTTCTTTCAAGACCAACCGTGTTTATGCCATAAAGGTGCGCGTGCTGACCGGAGGCTTTCACAAAGGGTGGTATGTCTAAAGATACACCCGAGAGACCTCCTACCATGGCGTAGGCTCCTACCCTTGCCCACTGGTGCACTGCAGAAAGACCACCTATGAAGGCATACTCACCCACCTCCGCATGACCACCCAGCGTGGCGCAGTTTGCCATTATCACTCCCCTTCCTACCCTACAATCATGAGCCACGTGAGCATAAGCCATGAGCATAACCTCGTCTTCTATCACCGTCTTCATCATTCCGAGAGCAGTTCCCCGGTGTATGGTGACATATTCTCTTATGATTACCCTGTTGCCCACAAGCACCTCGCTCTCCTCACCGGCGTATTTCAGGTGTTGGGGTTCATCCCCTATGACCGCCCCATCGTGTATCCTGCAGGCTTCACCTATGTTAACCCTGCCCCTTATACTTACCCTTGCACCTATCCTCGTCCCGTTGCCTATTCTCACCCGTCCCTCTATAAGGGTGTAGGGTCCTACCTCCACATCCTCCCCCAGTTCCACCTCTCCACTTATGAACGCCGTAGGGTGCACCTTTAACATCTTATAACTCCCTAAGAAGGTATCGCCTCAGCACTTCAAGAGCCCACTGGGTAGCCATAAAGCGGTTTTCGTTCCTGCTACCTCTGAAGACCAGCTTCTTAACAACCACCTCTCTATCGGTGGATAGGGCTATGTAGGTAAGCCCTGGAGGCTTCTCTGGACTTCCACCTGCAGGACCGGATATGCCCGTTATGGCGAGGGCTATGTCCGCATCCGTTTCCTCAAGGGCACCTATAGCCATCTGCCTGCATACTTCCTCCGACACCGCACCGTATTTTTTCAGGATTTCTTCATCAACACTCAGAAGCTTCGTCTTTAGCTCGTTGGCATATACTATAAAACCACCCACAAAGTAGGCGGAGGAGCCCGGCACATTGACTATCCTCGCAGAGAGAAGACCACCGGTGCAACTTTCTGCAGTAGCCAGCTTTAGACCCCTTTCCCTCAAAAGCCTGCCAACCACTTCCTCCAGCTCTTCCCTGCCTATCGCGTAGACAAAATCTCCATATTTGGACATAAAATCCCTGAGTTCTTCTTCTCTGCTGAGTAAAACATCCACACCACCCACCCATTCTATATATCTGTAGCCTTCAGGGCTTTCCAAGCCTAATGTTCTGACGATGTAGCCTTCTTCATGACCCTTTTCCTCGCACAGACCAACTCTCATGAAAAGACCTCGTATCTGTGGAAGGGTTTTTTGAGAAAGGAACCTACACGGTAACCGGGGTCAAAGGGCTGAAACTCCTCGTATTCGGAAGGAATAAAGAGGACGCCCTCTGCCAGGTTCTCCGTTAGCTGGAGCTCAAAGTTTAAACCTCCAACCTTAACCCTGTCTCTAAGTCCCAGCCTCCTTGCGGTATGGGGGTTCAGGTAAGCCCTTTGATATTTTTCCATCTCATGGGTCCAGGGGTTCCAGTGACCCAGGTCTTCCACCAGCGTGCTCTCCGTGTGGAGGAAAAGCTCCCCCTCTGGAAGGCGATAGCCCTCCGGTTTTTTCGAGCTTATGTCTTCCATGGAGAGAGAAGCCTGTCCTTCCTCTATGAGCCTTCCATAGTCTACGCCGTAACCTTCCAGAAAACTCTGTAGGTCTGCGGTCTTTCCATAAACTTCCTCCAGCACCCTGTAGGGGTCGTAGAGACCCGCCTCCGGCTGGCATGTCTGCGGTGAGTGCACCAGATAACCAAAGCCATGCCTGTAGTTTATAAAGTCTCTTTCATAGAACAACGTGCTGGCAAAAAGGAGGTCCGAGTGATGGGCGGTTATGTTGGGGAATACCTGAAAGCTCACCACAAACTTATCCTTTAGAGCTCTGAGATGTTCTTCTCTAAAATACCTGAAGAGGTTTCCTACCACCACAAGGTTTTCAAAGTCCTCAAGGTTTTCAAAAAGTTCCTCAAGACCCTTCGCGGGGAAGGGCATCACATCCCCCACAAGGCTGTAGTTAACCCTATACCTGCCCCTCAGGTTTGTAAGCAGGTATACCATCGCATCTCTGAAAGGAGAATTAAAAAGGTGCGCACCCACAAGAAGAAGAGAACCGCGCAGGAGAAAAAGGCTCTTTTTCAAAAACTCCACCCTCTCCTCACCCTTCTCCGGCTCTAAAAGAGAAGCCAGAAACTTCACCATAAGGTCAGGCTTTAAAAGCAGCCTTTCCTTCGCCTTACCACACAGGGTTTCATACCTGCTGGAAAGACAGAAAAGATAGGCGCCTCCTTCCACCGCATCCACCAGCCACCTGGTAGCCATAACCTCCGAGAAGACAGGCTCTGCGTCCACCGAGAGTATGAACCTTGCTCTTTTCCATTCAGTTGGTTCAAGGGTGGAGGGCAGAAAATCTACGGTGGGTGCGTCCACAAAGACCTCGTCGGTCAGACCTTTTGCTATCCTATACTCCTCAAGACCCGCCTGTCTGCCAAGTAAAAAGGCAGTTTTTCCCTTTGAGAGCTTTTGTTTTAAAAAGCTTAAAGCCTCCGGGTAGTCCAGAGATACGAACTCTTCTCCCCTTTTGAGAAATATGCCCTTGAGCCTTAAGGGATTGAGGGAAGCCTCCTGTATGTATGTTATGCCCTTGGTGCAGAAGCTACCCACCCCCCTTTTATCCGCAGGATGACCGTAAAGGTCCACTATCTTCCCATCCTTTAGATAGAGGATGTATCCACAGCCACAGCCGCAACCTGCACAAAAGCCAACCCTCTGCTCGTCGAAAGCCCTGAGGGTAAGAGGTATTTTTGTGGGTTTCAGGTTCATTAAGGTGAGAATTATACAACATGTTAAGAATTCTGTCTTCTTCCTCTGTTTGACAGCGTATATGTGTTTGACAAAAATATAATATCATACCTATTGACAACTTCAAAAAAGGGTATATAATCATACCCATGGATGAAGTGGCGAAGATAATGGCAAGAGGCTTGATAGCTTTACCCAGCGATGTGAGGAAGAGGCTGGGCTTGAAGGAAGGTGACTTAGTAAAGATTGAGGTCAGAGAAGACCAGCTCATCATAAGAAAGGAGCAGAGGGTCTACGACCTGAAGGGTAGTTTACCCTCTAAGGGTCAAGGTGTTAAAACCTTTGCCCAGATACTGGCGGAGGAGTTTGAAAAAAGCAAGGGAGGCAAGTAAGATGAAAGTAACAGACCCATACCAGATAAAACCGCCGGAGCCAAAGGTCCTACCCAGAAACCACACGCAAGGCATGGACAACCTCTCCTCCGAAGACTTTCTAAAGATTTACATGGAAACCCTCAGGTATCAGGACCCTTTACAACCTCAGGACCTCTCAAAGATGCTGGAGGATATGACAAGACTGAACCAGATAAGGTATATGAACGACATGAAAAGTTTTATTGAGGGTTTAAAGGGCTGGTTCAACCAGATAACCCTACTTTCAAGCCTGAGCCTGATAGGCAGGGAGTTTGTGTTTTCCACGGACAGGCTGGACACATTCGAGGCTGGGCAGTATTACCTTTTCTCCTCGGAGGAGATGAAGGGAGTGACGCTCAGAGTAATTGACGGAAGATGTGGTAAAGGAGGTAAAGACCGACCGAAGAGGGTCTGAACCCCTCTCAATATAGAGGGTTTACCGAGGGGTCAGTTTAGGGTGGAGCTGATAAGGAACGGTCTGCCGGTGGAAGGTGTGAGCCTGGGCATACAGGGTAAGATAAAATCAGTAAGTGTCTCGGGTGGCGAACTGCTCTTTGAGCTCGAGGGTGGAGAGCTCCTTTCTCCCTCAAGAATAATATACGCAGGAGGGGTATAATCATGATGAGAAGCTTTTTCAACGCGGTAACAGGTCTTAACACCTACAGGACATGGATGGACATAACTTCGGACAACATGGCGAACGTGAACACCATAGGCTTTAAGGGGAGCAGACCCGTATTTCAGGATGTTGTATCCTCGGTCACAATAGGCTTGAATACAGTAACAAACACTCTCAAATCCACCACATACGGTGCAGGTGTTCTGGTGGACAGCACCCAGAAATTATGGACAATAGGCAACTTCAAGCAAACGGGTGTTAACACGGACCTTGCCATACAGGGTAGAGGGCTCTTTATACTTAAAGACCCTGTGTCGGGAATCAACTACTACACAAGGGACGGACAGTTTAGGCTGAGCAGGGAGGGTTTTATGGTAAACACTGGGGGCTTTAAGCTTCAGGGCTTTAAGGTGGATGAAAGAGGAAAAACTGTAGGAACGGGGATAGAGGATATATATGTATTGCCTCAAATTTCACCAAAGGAGACGAGCGTAATAAAGTTTCTTGGTCCTACCAATCTTAACGCTACAGTTGCACCTCCTAATGCACCCTTTAATCCCACCAACCCTTCCAGTTACAACTACAAATACACCATAACCATCTACGACAGCCTTGGAACACCCTATCAGGCGGATTTCTTCTTCAGAAAATCCACTACAGGCACGAACACCTGGGATATACACCTGAGGGCGGACATAGACCCTGCCAACACTACAGGCACAGGCTACGAAATAAGCGGTGACTGGGCAGGAGTTCAGTTCTCCCCTGACGGTGCTCTTATTTACGACGGTAATATAGTGCAGAGGGAACCTTCCCTTGACGGAACCCAGTTCTTCTACTACCTTACCTCCTCCACACTGACAGTCGCCTACACGCCAACCACAGGCACTAATACCGCACCAAGTGGTGGTATATTCCCCTCCGCCTCCAACTGGAGGATATATGTAGGAGAGGAGCTTCAAGGAGTAGCGGGTTCTACGGGAACAACGATAGATAACTCTTACATAACCCAGTATGCCTCAGATTTTCTGGTTACGGTGGAGCAGAACGGCTACATGAAGGGAGACCTGGTGGATGTTTATGTGCTCTCTGAAGATGGCGCGGTGGTAGGTGTCTATTCCAATGGTAAATCCTTACCCCTCTACAGGGTCGCGATTGCGGTTTTCTCAGACCCGGAGGAGCTTACCAAAAAGGGTTCAAACCTCTACACCTCCATATCCACACCCACCATAATGACACCAGGCTCTTCGGAAAAGGTCAGGTCTGGCATGCTGGAGATGTCCAATGTGGATATAGCCATAGAGTTTGTAAACCTCATATCAGCTCAGAGAGCTTATCAGGCTAACGCGAGGGTTGTAACTTCCTCCAGTGCCATACTTGATGATACAATAAATCTGATCAGGTAGTTTATAAGAGTGGGTCAGGGAGGGTTCAAAGGGGTGGGAGGGGGAGTTATACTTTTCAAGACATTCTCCAATAGCTCAAGGTCTTCCTCCGAATACCTCAGGCTGACGGTTAGCCTTAGCCTTGCCCTGTTCTTCTGGACTGTAGGATACCTTATAGCCTGAAGTAGTATACCCTTTTCCAGTAGAGCATCTCTGAGCTCCACAGCTCTTTTCTCCTCGTAAACCATGAGGGGAAGTATGGGTGTCCTGTTGTAATAAACTTCGAAACCTATATCCTTTAGCTCTCCGTAAAGCCTGAGACTTAACTCTTTCAGCCTCTCAACTCTCCAGACCTCTCTCTGGAGTATTTCAATGGCTCTGCGGGCGCCTGCACATACCGCCGGTGGTAGAGAGGTGGAGAAGATAAGGCTCCTTGCCCTGTTTACCAGATACTTACACAACACCTCCGAGCCACAAACAAAGGCACCGTAAGAGCCTACAGCCTTAGAAAGAGTGCCCATCAGGACAAGGTAGTCCTTCCATTCTTCGCCAAACTCCTCAAGCCCGCCCCTCCCGGATTTTCCAAGAACGCCGGTAGCGTGCGCTTCGTCCAGATATAGCAGACAGTCGTATTCTTCACAGAGCCTTTTGAGGGTAGGAATGTGTGCGATGTCTCCATCCATACTGAAGACCGTATCGCTAACCACAAAACACTTTTTATGACCTTTTCTGTTTTTCCTGAGGAGCTCCTCCAGATGCCCGTAGTCTCTATGCCTGTATACAAATAACTTTGCCTTTGATAGCCTGCAGGCGTCTATGATACTGGCGTGGTTAAGTTCATCGCTAAACAGGGCATCCCCCTCCCCAGCCAGTGCATGAATAGCTCCCAGGTTTGCAAGATAGCCAGAACCAAGAAGAACACAACAGGGTAAACCCTTGAACTCTGCAAGCTTATCCTCAAGGTCTCTGTGGTGCCTGGTGTAACCAGATACAAGGGCGGAGGCACCAGAACCAAGCCCGTATTCTCTAAGGGTCTTTATCGCTTCTTCGACAACCTCAGGGTGGTCTCTAAGGGCGAGGTAGTCATTGGAACAGAAATCCTTGAGACCTTCCCTTAAAAGCCTCCTGCGGTAAAGGTTCTGTTCCTTAAGTCTATTGGTCTCCTCTCTCAACCACTCCATATGCCTTCCAGAATAACAATGTTACTAAAGTTTTACATAGATTGCGCCTCTCCGTATCAACCATAAACCTTTGAACTCCACTGAACCCATGATTGACGGGGTCTTTGTAAAGGCTTTAGCTCTATTGATGCTTTTTCAGGATGGCTATTCTCAAACTCTTGATAATCAGTCGCTTCGTGAATGTTTGACAATAGCTCATCAAGTTTCTACAAAATTTCAGCTGTAAGGTTCTGTATGTATGTGCTGGCTGTATTGTCTGAGTCTTAAGTAAATTATTTTCATTCTTTCTTTTGTGAAGATGTGGTAGAAGTATATAAAGCCTAGTATAACAGAAGGTCATGCTTGGCGAGTACAACCTTTACTGAAGTTTTGCACAGGTTGAGTCTACTCCTATCAACCTTATCCTCTGAAGCCTCAATAAACCCATGCTTGACAGAGCCTCTGTAAATCTGCAAAACTTTAGATGTAAAGCACTTGAGGAGATAAGGAGAGTGAACGAGGATAAGAAGGTTATTGTGGTTATACTTGACAATTTTGCTTCTTACAGGAGTAGAGAGGTAAGGCGTATGGCTGAGAGGCTTGGTATAGTGCTGTATTATTACCACCATATAGTCCAGACCTTAATCCGATAGAGCAGGTATGGCGAGTAGTGAAGAGGGCTATTTCTGTGAGTTTTGAGAGGTGTGTAGAGGGTATAAAGAAAGTTTTTAGACAGGCTTATGAGAGTGCTGTAAGTTGTTTGAGTTTCTGCAGGTCTTTTTCTGAAAATCTTAAAGGCTTTCTTGAGCTTTCTGCATGAGGTTATGTTCTATACTATAA
>JBCNVH010000055.1:0-14094 GCA_039630295.1 Aquificaceae bacterium
GTTAAGGGGCCCTTGTGGCAGGATACAAGTTATAATTATGGCAGAGGCGAGGTGCCGGAGCGGTCGAACGGGGCGGTCTCGAAAATCGCTGTGGGTTGTGTGGCCCACCGGGGGTTCGAATCCCTCCCTCGCCGCAGGAGACAGGTATGAGCTATATCGCAAGAGAGTTAAAGCCTGCCTTTGAAAGGTTCAGCGAGCCGCTGGTAGCCTTACTGCAAAGGCTTGGTCTTACCCCAAATATGATAACCTTTGCGGGACTGCTCTTCGTGGTTACCGGTTCTTTCCTACTCTACTACGGAGCAAAGGTTCTAAGTTTTATGTTTCTCCTCATTGGTGCTCTGTCGGATGCTCTTGACGGTAATCTTGCCAGAAGGTTGGGTAAAGGCTCTACCTTTGGTGCTTTCCTCGACTCACTTCTTGACAGAGTTTCAGATGCCCTGCCCTTCATAGCTATAGCCTTGTCCGCACCGGATAAACTGCTTTCTCTTCTTGCCCTTCTTGCCCTTCTCTTTTCCTACACGGTAAGTTACGCCAGAGCCAGAGCGGAAGGTCTGGGTTATGAGCTCAGAGTTGGTCTTTTTGAAAGGGCGGAGAGGTGGGTTGTCCTGCTCTTTGGTCTACTACTGGATGTTCTGCCCCTTGCTCTGACCCTTATAGCCCTTGGTTCTTTTATAACAACCCTTCAGAGGGTATATACTTTTAGAAAACTCACCAGGAGGTAAGGCATGCTACCAAAAGACCTTGTGGATCTTATGCGTAAGGTAGGCGTATTTCCTGCGGTGTTAGCCACAACTGACAAGGAAGGCAACCCACATGTTACCTTTATAACCTGGCTTTATCCTTTCGATGATAAGACAATCAGGATAGCTCTTAGCTCAGGTGCAAGAAGCGCCAAAAACCTGCTCCAGACCGGTCAGGCAAGCCTCATGCTCATAGCTCAGGATAGAGCTCTTGCCTGTTATGGAGAAGCAAGCCTCCTGCAGGAGAGAATAGAGGAAGTAAAGTTTCCTGTCTCTATCTTTGAGATAAGGATAAAAGGGGTTGAGAACAACCTTTTCCCTGGGGGAACCATAACCGGCACCATACCCTTTATGCATACGGGGGACCTGCAGGAAGCAGGGGAGCTTGACCAGATAGTGCTGGAAGCCCTCAAGACTTCATGAAGAGTCTGGTAGAGGTAGAAGGGCTTAACCTGAGTATAGGCGACAGGTGGATTTTAAGGAACATAAACTTTAAAGTATACGAGGGGGAGATTTTTACCATTCTTGGTGGTAGTGGAAGCGGAAAGACCACCATAACCAAGTGTATAGTTGGGCTCTACAGACCCACTTCAGGGAAAGTGAGAGTTTTTGGCAAGGATGTATCCGAGCTGAGCCAGATGGAGCTGGATGAGTTAAGAAAAAACATAGGTTATCTTTTTCAGAGCTCTGCCCTTTTTGACAGTTTCAGAGTCTGGGAGAACGTGGTTTTTTACCACCTTGAACATTACAGGATGGGAGAGAGTGAGTTAAGGTCTCTGGCTCTCAAATATCTGAACCTGGTGGGACTTTCGGAGGAAGAGCTTGACCTTTATCCTTCCGAGCTTTCAGGAGGTATGAGAAAGAGGGTAGGTATGGCAAGAGCTATAGCCACAGAACCGGGGCTTCTTATCTACGACGAGCCAACATCTGGGCTTGACCCCATAACCAGCAGGCTCATAGACGAGCTTATAGTTAGCTTAAGAGAAAAGACAGGCTCAACCGCCATAGTGGTCTCTCACGACCTGGTCTCCGCCTTTTCCATATCGGACCGCATCCTCATGCTCAGAGAAGGGGAAGTGCTCCAGATAGGCACACCGGAAGAGATACTAAACTCTTCCTTACCCTTCGTAAAGGAGTTTATAAGAAAGGGTCTTGGAGACCTTCAGAAGACAAGGTTCTGAACCGATTATATCAAAAACAGTATTAGCTCGCTAAAGCTTTGCAGAACTTCAGTTATTTATGAGTTTTGTCAGGTGTTTATCTGAGATAAAGGAGGTGTTCAGGTGTTCTTATGAAAATATTGTATGCAGTTTAAGTATGCCCTTCAGTTTTCTGTATTGGGTTATATTCTATACTATAATTTTACCGTAAAAAAATTTAAGGAGGAGTAAAATGGCAAGAAAACAGAGGAAAAAGGGTGGTGCCAGATACAAGAGAGTGGTTCTTTCCCTGCCCAAGAGGTTGTATTATGTGCTCAACGGTATAGCCCTGGGTGACGAGCGCAAACTCAACAGGCTTATAAAGGGTATACTCGAAGACAAGCTCATGGAATCCACCGTATCAGAGCTCGAGCTCTACCTGGGAAGGGGAGAAGAGGAGGAAGAGGAGGAGGAAAAGGAAACACAAGAGCAGGCATGATAAATGAAAGTGTTCGGTCTCTGCTACCCTACAAGACAGAGACCACGCCTGCAAGGTTAAAACTCTCCTCCAATGAGCTTTCCATTGAGCTTCCCGGACTTGTAAAAAAGAGGATAGCGGAGGAGGTTTCCAAAATACCCTTTAACCGCTATCCCGACCCAGAGGCAAGGTCCCTGAAGGAAGCTATTGCCCTGCGTTTTGGTCTTAAGGAGGAAAACCTACTTCTGGGCAACGGTTCTGACGAGCTCATCTATTACCTTTCTATAAGCATAGGTGAGTTTAACAGAGGAATTTTTTACCCTGTGCCCACCTTCTCCATGTATAGCATATCCGCTCAGATGCTGGGTAGAGAAAGGGTAGAGGTAGGGCTTGGAAAAGACTTTGACATAGACCTGGAGGAAAGCCTGAAAGTAGTAAGAGAAAGAAAGCCTGTCCTTGCCTACTTTGCCTATCCAAACAATCCAACCGGCAACTGTTTCAGTGAGGATAGTATAAAAACTCTGAGGGATGAAGGTCTCTTTACCGTAGTGGACGAAGCTTACTACCACTATTCTGGCAAGAGCTTCATGGAAGATGCGTTGAGGAGGGAGGACACGCTTGTCTTGCGCACCCTTTCCAAAATAGGTATGGCGGGTTTAAGGGTGGGCTTTATGATTGGTAAAGAAGAAATCATAAGGGAATTGAACAAGATAAGACTTCCTTTTAATGTGACAATGCCTTCACAGGTGATAGCCCGTCTTATGCTTGTTGAGTTTTACCATATAATAGAGGAAGAGATAGAGAAGGTCATAAGGGAAAGGGAAAGGGTATACAGGGAGTTGTCAGGTGTGGAAGCCCTTCAGGTCTACCCTTCTGAGGCAAACTTCATCCTTTTTAAAAGTCTCTACTTCCCTGCGGACTTCTTGCACAGAAGGCTGGCGGAGGAGGGAGTTCTCATAAGAAACTTCTCTTACATGATACCCGACTGCCTGAGGGTAAGCATAGGAAGAGCCTGGGAGAACGACCTCTTTTTGGAAGCGCTCCACAAGGTATTAAACAACCCTTGACAACTGAGAATAATTTGCATATAATAAAATATAAAATCATCAAGGAGGTCAGGCTATGAAAAAGGTGACAAAGGAGGAAATACTCAACCTTTACGAGTATGAAAAGGTGCGTCCTCAGAAGGTGCAGGAGATAATCCAGCTCAAAAAGAACAGAAGGGTATTCATAGAACCTTGGGTGCATCTCGTGTTTGAAAACAGAGATACGGTCTGGTTTCAGGTTCAGGAGATGATAAGGGCGGAGAGGATGGTAAGAGATGAAGAAATACAGCAGGAGCTGGAGGTTTACAACGAGCTCATACCAGATAAGAACGAACTCTCAATTACCATGCTTATAGAAATACCGGAGGCGAGCGAGAGGAAAAGGTTACTACCTCAGCTTGTAGGTATACACGACCATCTTTACTTCCACATAGGCGGGAAGCATACGGTAAGAGCCGTGGCGGACGAGAGGAGTAAGGAGGACTACGAATACGGAAAGGCGGCGGTTGTCCACTTCTTAAAGTTAAAGCTCACAGAACAGCAGGTGGAAGACTTCAAGAGAGAGCAGGTAAGGATAGAGATAAATCATCCAAGCTACAGGGCTATGACCATAATACCGGAGGAAGTAAAGGCGGAGCTTCTGAAGGTCCTTGCTTCTGAGTAAAATATTCTTGATGATACATGTGTACGCAAGCCTTGGGGGTCTCTTCAAGAAGTTTGGACTGGACCAGTTTGGAGAAATAAAGCAGGAAGCGGTGATATGGCTTCACGTGGAAAAGCCCGGGTATGCGGAGATAGACTGGCTTAGGAGTGCCATAGGCTTCCAGATGCCCCCCAGGGAAGTTTTTGGAGACATAGAGATAAGCAGTAAATACAAGGAGGAGGAGAAGCTATATACATGAACCTATCCTTCGTAGTACAGCAGAAAGAAGACATAAGCGTTGAACCCGTGCTCTTTTTTATAAAGGGAAGGTATATGGTGAGCATTCGTTATAGAGACATACCCAGCATGCTCATATTCATAAAAAGGATGGAACAGAACCCTATGAGCTTTCAATTCCCGGAGGCAATATTTTCCCAGATAGTCCACATAGAAGTGGACAGGCTTGGTGACCGGCTTGAGATACTTGGCAGGAGGATAAGAAACCTCAGGAAAGAGGTCTTTGTGGAACAGTCGGAGGAGGTCATAAGAGAAATATCTTATTACGATGAGCTGAACATCACCATAAGGGAGACAATAAACGAAAAGCTCAGGATACTCAGCCATTTTGTAAAGAGCCCCAAGGTCAACGCCCAGACCAAGAGGGACATAAAGATAGCCCTCGACGACCTCCACACCCTCCTTGACTACACCAGCTTTTACATGGACAAGCTGGATAGCATCCAGAACTCCCTGCTGGGTCTCATATCAATAAAGCAGAACGAGGCGGTAAAGGTATTTACCGTCCTTGCCACCATCTTCCTGCCTGCAACCCTCATTGCCAGTATTTTTGGCATGAACTTTGAACACATGCCGGAGCTCCACTGGAAGTATGGCTACCCCTATTCACTTCTACTTATGGTGGGAATAACCCTTTCCCTTATATACTGGGTCAGAAGGAAAGGCTGGTTATGAGGCTAAACTACAGCAGGGAGGACCTTCTGATAGGTTTTTTCGTCATATTTGCCATTCTCTATCCCCTTATCATTGGCTTCCTCATATTCCTTGAGGATGTTAGGGAAAGGAGGCATAAAATAGAAGAGGTAAGGGCTTTTTACAGCTTTCTCCTCGGACTTGAAGAATGTGCGGAGGGTAGAGCTAGAGAGCTCTCCGGGCTTATGTCCGAGAGCCTGTCCCAGGAGCTCGGCGGCGCGGAGGGTTTGTTAAAAAGCTGTCAATCTTACAGAAAGGCATATCCTTCCGCAAGGGCTGAGGAAAAGGTGCTGGGAGAAGGTGAGATAAGGGTGGAGCTCCTCAAAAAGGAAAAGGGCATGACCCAGAGGCTACTCTCTGCGCATATAAGGTTCAGGGCGGAGGGTGAGAACCTCAAAATAGAGGGGGTGGAGTATGAAAAAGGGGGTTGACATCGGGGGGACCTTCCTAAAGGTCTTTTGGGAAGACGGTAGAAGGGAAAAACACTACATAAAGGACCTGTCAAAGAACAGGGAAACCTTTTTGAAAAGGGTGAGAGAGATATGCTTTGAAGGAAACCCTGAGGCGGTTGGTGTGGCTGTAGCGGGTTTTACCTCTCTGGAAGGGGTTGTCCAAAAGTCTCCTAACATACCCGCCCTGGATGGTGTGGACCTCAGAAAGGTGCTGGATGGTTTAAGGATGAAGGTGGTAAACGATGTCTCCGCAGGTGCTTTTGGTGAGTGGTTCTATGACCACAGGGAGAGCAAGGTCCTGCTCTTTGTGGCTGTGGGGACGGGTCTGGGTGGTGGTCTCGTGGTGGAAGGTAAGCCCTTTTTAGGCGCCTGCGGGAGCAGTCTGGAGCTGGGTCACCATATTGTAAGGGCTGGAGGTGAGAGGTGTAGCTGTGGAAGGTTGGGATGCTGGGAAGCTTACTGCTCCTCTTACGGGCTTGAAAGGAGCTACGAGAGACTTTCCGGGAAAAGGCTAAGAGATTTTCAGGTGATAGAGAGGGCGGAGGGTGGAGAGTTGCTCGCTCTTGAGGCTGTCCGGGAATTCAGGGATAATTTGCTTTTGGGGCTCATGAACGCAGTTCACATCCTTAACCCTGACAGGCTGGTGCTTGGAGGTGGTCTTATCGGTGCCATGAGAAGCTTGCTTGATGGCTTTGAGGAGGAGCTCAAGATTGCCTGCGAAGACCTGCCGGGGCGATGTTTTAGCCTTTCCTTCTCCACCTGTGCGGAATACTGCATGGCAAGGGGAGCTTTAGCCCTTACCCTCAAAGACGATATATAATCCCATGGAGATAAGAAGGATAGAAGGCACCCTTTTACAACACGCAATAGAGAGGCTTCAGTCCCTGGGTGCGGAGAAGACTGGGGAGGGGCTGAGGATCAGAATCCTTTCGCTGGTTCCTGAGGTTTTGCTGGAGCTCTCCTCCGGCGGTGAAGGTTCCCTAAAGGCTAAGGTAAGCTACTCGGAGGGACGCATGCTCAACCTGCTGCTCTCAAACGGTTCTGAGATAAAGGTGGAGAACCGCTCTTCCATAGAACTTATGACCGGTGATGTGGTGGAGTTAAGAATAGATAGCACAAACCCACCCATCCTTAAAATAGTGGGGTTTCAGAGAAAGGGCAATTTAGAGGATATGCTCAGACTCCTTATTGAGGAGGAGGGTGACTTTCTTCTTTCGGTAAACCCCGGTAGACTAAGGGAAGAAGTGGAAAATTCAGGTCTTTTCTACGAAAGGAAGCTTCTTGACCTTTTTCTGGGCAAGCTCAAGCCTGAAGAACTCCTGAAGGATACAAAGGCTCAACTTCTGAGTTCTGTTCTCAAATATGGGGAGGAGCTCTCAAGGCTTCTGGGGGTTGAAGGTATAAGGAGCTGGGAGGACACGCTGAACCTGCTGGAACTCCTAAAAGCCAGAAACCTTAACTACAGCAGGCTGAAGGATGTGATAGAGGCTTTGTTCCTTGAAAACCTTCCGCACGAGGAATATGTGAGACTGGTCAGAGACCTTGAAAGCCAGGGTGAAAGAGAGCTCATACTTGCCCTTGAAAGAAAAGACCTGCCTTCTCTGCTGAAGGAGCTTTTTGGAAAGGAGAGAGAGGGAAGACTGGAAAGGTATCCCTCTTTAGAGCAAGCCTTCAGGAGCTTAAAAAACCTTGAGGAGCCGGTGCTGAAGGAGTTCCTAAGAGAAGTGGAGAGGGGTTCAGAGAGAGCTGTGAAGGAGGCTTATCAAGCTCTTAGAGAGCATATGGAGAGGGGAGAAAGGCTTCTGGAGTTTGAGAGGACGAAGGGAGCATCCTTAGAACAGCTCCTTGAGAGGCTTGAGCTCATAAACAGGCTTCAGTGGATGCATGTTAGGCAAGGTTACACCCTTTACCTGCCTGTCCATTATGAGGGTGGAAGGGGCGGACTCCTTTTCAAGGGTGGGAAGGATTACATAGTTGTATTCAAGCTTGACTATGAAGAGGGTTTTATAGGTGGTGTCCTGAGTATGCCAAGAGAGAGTAAAACTCTTAACCTGAAGCTGTTTACGGACCAGGACCTGTGGAGTAAAGGTTTGAGTGAAAGCCGGGAAAAGCTTCGCGTTATGCTTGAGGAGGAAAGTATAAAGTTGAGAAGCTTCTCGGTGGAACTGGTGGAAAGAGAAAGACTCCTTGAGAGCGTAAGAACAAGCCTTTCTCAAGAAGCCTTTCTTTTACTTGCGTAGCCATGGAAGGGAAGAAAAGGGCGGTAGCCCTGAGATACGAGCAGAGCAGAGACCAGGCGCCCCTCGTGGTAGCAAAGGGCGCAGGTGAGCTGGCGGAGAAGATAATAGAAACTGCAAAAAAGCACGGCGTCCCTGTGCTGGAGGACAGGGCTCTCCTTTCCGCCCTTATGAGGGTTGAGGTTTACGAAGAGATACCCCCAGAGCTCTATCGCGCGGTCGCCAAGGTGCTCCTCTTCGTAAGGAGCATAAGAAGGTCAGGCTAAGTTCATGTAAGTCTTTCTCGCCAGCATTATCTGGTGTTTAAGGAGACTGGAAAAGCTCTGGAGCTCTTCCGTAGCCTCCGCCAGTTTGTGATAGTCACCTTCTCTATAAACCTCTTCCAGGGTTCTCAGAAGGCTTCTTATTCTGTTTATTGGCTCTTTACCTCTCACACCTATGCCCTGAAGGAATATGGGAGAAGCATCCTCTATAGCTGGCAGGATAATACCCATCCAGGAGAGAGCCTCAAGCACCAGGTTCATGGAGTATTCTGTGCGATATTCCTCCTGAAAGGCTTCTTGCATGCCAAGGAGCTCCTCTATAAGGTCGAGGAGTTCTATGCTATGGTAGAGCACATCAAAGGCGGTGTTTACGCTTACCCTTACCTTTTTAGACTGAGAAAGAAAAAGCAGGTTCACCAGCCTTTCCTGCATGTAAAGGAGCTCCTCAATCCTCTCAAGAAGGTCCTTCATAGGATATACTTGGAAAGCTCCACATCCTTGACTATGCCCTCGAGCTTTGCCAGGACGAACCTGGCGTCTATGATTATCCTCTGCCCTGACAGCTCCGGTGCATTGAAGGAGATGTCCTCCAGAAGTTTCTCCATTACCGTGTGAAGCCTTCTGGCACCTATGTTCTCCATGCGGTTGTTGGCGTCCTCCGCAATGCGGGCGATTTCCTCCACCGCTTCCTCCGTAAACTCAAGTTCCACACCCTCCGTCTTCAGGAGCTCTCTATACTGCACCACAAGGGCGTTCTTTGGTTCCTTCAGTATTCTCACAAAATCTTCTCTCGTAAGGGGGCTCAGCTCTACCCTTATAGGAAACCTACCCTGGAGCTCCGGCATAAGGTCTGAAGGTTTGGACATGTGAAAGGCACCTGCGGATATGAAAAGGATGTGGTCCGTCCTTACCGGTCCATACTTGGTCTTCACCACCGTCCCCTCCACTATGGGGAGGAGGTCTCTCTGCACACCCTCTCGCGAAACACCAGGACCTGCTCCCGGCGCCTTCACCGCTATCTTGTCTATTTCATCTATAAAGATGATGCCAAAGTTCTCCGCCCTGTATATGGCTTCTCTGGCAACTTCCTCCTGGTCTATGAGCTTCTCTGCCTCCTCCGACTCAAAGAGCTGAAGGGCTTCCCTTACTTTCACCTTTCTCCTCTTCCTGCCACCAAGACCCCCCAGCATGTTCTTCAGCTGTTCTTCCAGCTCCTCAAGCCCCAGCGGACCCGCTATGCCTATCAGTGGCATTATCCTCTCCTGCACCTCCACCTCTATCACCCTATCCTCCAGCTCACCCCTTCTTAGTTTCTCTCTGAGCTCTTCTCTCTTGCCTGCCTCCTGAACGCTCCTCATACCAAAGCTCAGCTGTTGAGGGATAAGATGGTCCAGCAACCTTTCCTCCGCCAGTCGCTTCGCCCTTTCTTTGACCTCCTGCATCTTCTCCTGCTTGACCATCTGGTAGGAAACTTCCACCAGCTCTCTCACCATGGATTCCACATCCCTCCCCACATATCCTATCTCCGTATACTTGGTCGCCTCCACCTTCACAAAAGGTGCCTTTATCAGCTGGGCTATCCTGCGGGCTATCTCCGTTTTTCCCACACCGGTAGGACCTATCATGAGAAGGTTCTTGGGTGCTACCTCGTCTTTGATGTGTTCTGGGAGCTTCTGCCTTCTCCAGCGGTTTCTTAAGGCTATGGCTACCGCCTTCTTTGCCCCTTCCTGTCCTACCACATACTTATCGAGCTCTTCAACTATCCTTTTTGGCGTGAGCTCCTCCAGAAGGTCAGAAAGGTATTTCGTCATCATCCACCTTCTCCCATTCCAAGGTTTCCACCTGAAGGTTTTTAACCAGGTTCTCAAGAAAGCTGTTAAGGTCTTCGGGGAAGGAAGTTGGTCTGTAGCTCAGGGGGAAAACTCTCTTCACAACTTCCATGGGCGGATTTCCTGGACCGAGGGCAGGCTCGATAACCTTTGGCAGACGTTTTGAAGCTTCAAGGCAGGACATTTTGTAAGCCTCCGAAAGGGCAACCTCTATGTTCGAAAACCTGGCTATCTCATCTCCATACTCGTATAGCACCACATCATAGGCGGAGTTTCTGAAGGTTTCCCAGTCAAGCACATCCCTTATGTATTCTCTACCTTCCCACTCCCAGGTCCTCACACAACCCCTGTTGTCCAGTCTGAAGGAAACTGCATAGATGTCCACCAGATGCCTGTCCGCATAGACATCGGGAAAAAAGTAAAATTCCATAGCCTTTATAATATAACACCGGTGCATGTGTTTTCCAGTTCAGAAGAGGAAACCATAAGGCTTGGAGAAAGCATAGGGTGTCTGCTGAAGGGTTACGAGGTTATATGCCTTGTGGGCGGGCTCGGCGCTGGCAAGACCACCCTTGTTAAGGGTATAGCGAAGGGTATGGGTATTTTTGAGGGTTATCAGGTTAGAAGCCCTACCTTTACACTGGTCAACGAATACCCCACAGAAAAGGGTCCCCTTATACACGCAGACCTCTACAGGGTTAAGGAGCTGGACCTTTCTGAGTTTCTCGGTAGGGGCGTGCTAATTGTGGAGTGGGGAGAAGGTCTTGAGATATGCAGGTGCACTATAAGGATAGAGGAGCAGGAAGGAAAGAGGGCCTTTGATTTCTCCGGCTGTGAAGAGCTCTTCAAAGAGCTTCTCCATGACAGAGGAAGTTGAGATGTCTCAGTTCAAACTTGCCGGAGCTGTAGCTCAGATGGGTGATGCCCGTGTTGTCCATGTGTATGTTCCAGAGGTTTTCGTGTCCAAGACCAAGAGAGAGACAAACCATGGCGTGGACATTTGCTGTGGGCAACCACGAGAATGTTTCTATGCTGGCTATCTATCACATCCTTGAGAAAGCTCTCCACTCTCTTTCTGAAAGACTCCATGTCTTCCTGTGTGGGTAGTGGATTTCTGAGAGGGTTGGAAAGCCATCGACGGAAGAGCTCCCCTTCCCTTTCCAGAAGTTCCCAGAAACTCTTCCCCTCATATTCTCCAAAGGACATCTCCCTTATCCGCTCGTCCACAACCAGCTGTAGCCCGAGGACATCCGCCACGGTAAGGGCTGTCTTGTAAGCCCTCCTCTGGGGTGAGGTGTATATGACCTCTATACCTTTGCCCAGGAGCTCCTGTGCGGAGAGCCTTGCCTGAACAAAGCCAAGGGGTGTCAGGTCGCTGTCCAGCCTTCCCTGGAATATACCCCTTTCGTTAAACTCGCTCTGGGCATGACGGAGGAGGTAGAGGTTTTTATTCACCTGCTCCCTTTCTCTCCTCCTTCTTGGGTGGCGCGGGTCTCTCCACTATTCTGTTGCCCGCAAGTTTTTCAGCCACCGAGTTAGCAATCTGGACAACCACATCCCTCGCCACCATGTCAAGAGACATGTTCTTGCTAACGCTCCATCCACCGCCACCCGCACCACCACTTCCCCATCCTGCACCAAAGAGACCCCAGGAGGACCTTTCAGAGTTGGCATCGAAGGAGTTGGAAAAGACTATCTCAAGGGTCTGAGGGTTTATCACATTTATTTCTAATCCGATGTTCGCCCTATCCTTTCTCACATTTATAGCTCCTACTATCGGTATTAAACCGCCACCGAGCGCACCGCCACTTCTCTCCAGTTCAAGGGCAGTTATGGAACCGGAGATTACATAATCCACCTTTGGAGGTTGGACCTGCTGTCCTGTTGCCACAAGAAGTCTTTTCATCTTTTCGTATTGCTCCAGGTCAACTATTCTGAAGCAGTTTGTGGTTTTAAGGGCGTTTGTGAGCATGGCGGTCATACCGTTGCCAAAACCCTTTACACCCCCGGTTCCGGAGAGGACCTCGTATATATAGGCTATATGGGGTGCTCCCGCGCTGGGTTGCTGACAGGCGTTTGCCTTGCAGTCAAGCTCCATAACCATTACCGAGTAGGCAGGTTCAGAGCACCTTACAACGGGTATCTGTCTTTCCACAGTCTTTGTATCCCCGCTCTGGGCGAAGGCTATGGAAAAACATAAACCTAAAAGAAGTGTTTCCCTCTTCATCCTTTACCTCCTGATTTTTATAGTTTATAGTCAATTATACAACAACCTTTAAAGCTTTATTCTGACAATAGAACCCGCTCGCGCGCCCTCTATTTCCTTCTCAAGCTGGATATAATTTTCTGTCAGAAGTTTCTTGCCCTCCAGCACAGTTGCCCTGAGCTCTCTACCTATGTTTTTCCTGTAAAACTCCTCCCTCTTTACCATCCAGCTCTTTCAGCAAAGCGACCCTTTCCTCCTTTAATGTGTCCGGTAGTTTTTCCTTCATCTTGCTCGCCTTTGTAAAGGGTCTGTCTGAGTAGGGGAAAAGGTGCATGTAGGCTATGGGGAGCTCCTGAAGGAGCCTGTAGGTCTCCAGAAAATCTTCCTCCTTCTCTGAAGGAAAGCCCACTATTATGTCCGTGCCTATTGCAGTTATAGGTCTTCTCCTTACTATCTCTTCCACAAGCTTTGTGTAGTTTTCAACCCTGTAGCCCCTTTCCATAAGCTCAAGGATTCTGTCAGAACCGCTCTGAAGGGAGAGGTGGAAGTGGGGGGCTATTTTCTCCTCCGAGGTCATAAGGTTGAGGAGCTCCGGTGTAATTTCTGAGGGGTGAAGAGAGGAAAGCCTTATAAGTTCAACACCTTTAACCTTCACCAGCTCTTTGAGGAGTTCGTGGAGGCTGGTCGCCCTATCCCAGCCATACTGGGTAAGCTGTGTGCCGCTGAGAACCACCTCCTGAAAGCCCCTTTCCGCCAGTAGCCTCACCTCCTGAAGAACTTTTTGGGGTGGCACGCTCCTCACCTTCCCCCTCGCAAAGGGTATGACGCAGAAGGTGCAGAATTTATTACAACCTTCCTGAACCTTTAAAAAGGGTCTTGCCTTCTCAAAGTAAGTAAAAAGGTCAAAGCTCTCGAGGGTGGATTGCCTGAATATGTTTTTCACATGAACCTTCTCCCCTCTCCTTTCCAGAAACTCCTCCAATATCTCCCCTATCCTGTGCTTTTCAGAGTTGCCAACTATCAGGTCCACCTCTCTAAGCCCTGCCAGTGCCTCAGGGCTTACCTGAGCATAACAGCCAGTTGCCACAACCACCGCATTGGGATTTTCTCTCCTTGCCCTGTAGATAGCCTGTCTTGAGGACCTGTCCGCCTCAGAGGTAACGGTGCAGGTATTCACTACGTATACATCCGCAGGACCTTCAGAGGATACCCTAAAACATCCCCTTTTTCTCAGAAGACTTGCCATAAGCTCCGTGTCAAAGTAGTTGCTCCTGCAACCCAGAGTTAAGAGCTTTACCTTCATGGATTTAGTATAATCTAACCCGCCAACTTTCCATAAGCTGGCTTGTAAAGAACACAACCCGGGTTATATTGTGAAGCTATGGCTATTGAGCTGATAAAACTTCATCCGCCAGTGGTTCACTTCGGATTGGCTATGCCCTTTGCCCTCCTTGTGCTTGAGCTTTACTACAGGTTAAAGAGAAAGGACCCGGACGGTCTACACCTGATTTTCAGCCTGCTTGCAAGCCTTTCTGTGATAGGTGCCACTTTGAGCGGTATGATAGCCTACGAGCCTGTAGAAGAAAAGCTGTATAAGATTGAAGTTTTCAAGACACACAAGTATATGGGGCTCTTGATGGGTCTATACTTTGCCGTCCTTCTTGGTGTCAGGCTGGGGATGTCCAGATACAGACCTTTAAGAAACCTGTTCTTTTTCATGTTGCTCGTTGGAGTGCTCTTACTCCTTGTTCAGGGAAACCTTGGGGGTTCGGTGGTCTACGACCACATGGTAAAACCCTGGATTGAAGGCTACTAAAGCTTCAGGCGCGACCTTAGGTCCCTTACCACCTCCTCTACTATTGAACTCGCGGACTCTCCCTCTCTTACGATAATCCTGTGGGGCAGGCATAGGGGCGCCAGTTCCAGAAGATCCTCGGGCACCACAAAGTCTCTCTCCCTTGTGTAAGCCATGGCTCTGGCACAGCTAACCAGATGCATGAGACCCCTCGTGGAAACCCCTAAAAGAACCCTGGGGTCCTGTCTTGTAGCCTGGGCTATGCTTACCGCCAGA
>JBCNVH010000056.1:0-8070 GCA_039630295.1 Aquificaceae bacterium
AAGTGCAGATAAACAGGTTTTTGCTTGAGGCGGACCTTCACAAACTCGCCCAATGGCTCAGGCTTCTGGGGCAGGATGCCCTCTTACTGGAGGGTCCTATAAATAAAACTGAGGTGATAAAACATCCAGACAGAGTTTTCATAACCACCTCAAGGAAACTGGAAGAACATTTTAAAGCCTGGGGTATAAGATATCTGATAATACCCAGAGAGCAATGGAAGGTTCAGCTCTGTCTGCTTATAAAACACTTTAAGATAGAGCCCCTATTGAAATTAAACAGGTGTTACCACTGCAATGCGGAGTTGAAAGCTGTAGAGAGAGAAGAGGTTAAAGAGAGAATACCCCCTGCGGTCTATCTTTTTGGAAAGGACTTTACAATGTGTCCTGTGTGCGGAAAGATATACTGGAGAGGGTCTCACCACAAAGCTCTAAGAAGGAAACTAAAAGAGATTAAGTCCTCATGCTAAGTTGGCCGTGTCAGATAGAGGTTTTAGAATAGCCATAGCGAATTATCTCTGTTGCATGCTTTCACTCCTTAACTTTGAAGAGTTTATCCGGATAGGAGGATTTCCACCATCTCTGTAAAGTCTATACCTACCCTCTTACAGGCTTTTGGGAAGAGGCTCAGCTCGGTCATACCCGGTATGGTGTTCACCTCAAGGAGATAAGGGGTATCTTCTTCCGAGACCCGGAAGTCAACCCTTGAAAAGTCCTTAAGTTCAAGAGCCCTGTGGAGGGTAAGGGCAAGCTCCTGCAGTCTCTGAACCAGCCTGTCTTCTTCCAAAAAGACATAATCGGTCATCCCACTTGTGTATTTACTCTCGTAGTCGTATATGCCCTTTTTAGGTCTTATCTCTATAGGTGGCAGAGCTCTATCTTTGAGTATAGCCACCGTTACATCTCTACCCCTGATGTATTCCTCCACCATAACCTTTTTGCTGACCTTAAAACACCCTTCCAGAGCCTTTTTTAAGTCCTCTTCCTCTTTTACCAGAAATAGCCCCACGCTTGAACCCTGGTCTGCAGGTTTGACCACTGCAGGGTAAAGGCTCCACTCAAACTCCTCTTCCGGAGACCTCAGACAAACCCACCTTGGCACAGGTATGCGGTGAAAGGAGGCTATCTTCTTGGTAAGGTCCTTGTCCATGGCAAGGCTGCTGCCAAGGACGCCAGAACCCACATAATTTATTCCGAGAAGGTCCAAAAGCCCCTGAACCCTTCCATCCTCTCCGTAAGTGCCATGGAGGGCTATAAAGACCTTGTCTGGTTTAAACTCCAAAAGCCTCTGACACAGGTCCTCTGTAAGGTCAAGAGCTATGGCTTCGTGTCCCAGCTCTTTCAGTGCCTTAAGAACTGCCTCTCCGCTCCTGAGAGAGATCTCCCTCTCCTCTGATTTTCCACCCATAAGCACCGCCACTTTCAACCAGTCTTACCTCCTCCTCAAGACTTATGCCAAATTCCTCGTAGACTCTTCTTTTGGCTTCCTCTATTATTTTAACCACCTGCCTGTAGGTGCCCCCTCCCAGGTTCACCAGAAAGTTGGCATGCAGGTCAGAAAAGGTGATATCACCAACCCTGTAATTTTTCATACCCACCTTTTCCAAAAGCCTCCCTGCGTAGTCTTCCGGTGGGTTTTTGAAGGTGGAGCCGCTGGTAGGCATGTTTATGGGCTGGGTCTTCTTCCTTTTGCTTACTACAGCCTGATACTCTTCTCTTACGCTACCCTGACAGAAAGGTATCTCAAATACTGCGGAAACAATTATTCCAAGCTCGGGAAAGGGTGAGGACCTGTAGGAAAACTCAATCTCTGAAGCCTTTACCCTATGTAGCCTACCTTCCCAGTCCATAAACTCCACCTCTACCAGGTGCCTGCTTACCTCATAACCAAAAGCTCCTGCGTTCATGGCTACCGCACCCCCCACAGTGGCAGGAAAGCCCGCAAGCCTGTAAAAACCCTCAAGACCTGCCTCTAAAGAGAGCTTTACAATCTCTGAGAGCTTTTCTCCAGCCCTGGCTTCCACAAGAAGGGCTCTTCCCACCCTTCTGACCTTCATGCCTCTAAGCCTTCGCGTGCTAAGAACCAGACCATCAAAGTCTCCGAATATGGTGTTGGCTCCCCTGCCAAGGGGGAAGATCTCAAGACCCCTTTCCATGGCAAAGAAAAGAGCCTGCCTAAGTTCCTCTTTATCTGCAGGTTTGCAGAAGTGCCGGGCAACCCCACCCACTCTCAAAGTTGTAAGGGGGGATAGAGATATACCCTTCAGAAACTTCATGTTAGTAGATGATACACAAACCCTGCGGTCAAAGGCACGGTAAAGTTATCGTCAAGTCTCAGGGGTATAAGCTCCACCAGTGCGGAGAAAAAGCACACGAGGAAAGCTTTCCAGAAGCCGAGAAAGGGTAAAAGCACCAGAAAGGTAGACAAAAAGAAGGCAAAAGTTCCTTCAAGACTTCTGTTTCCTATCCTTCTCCTGCCATACCTTATGCCCACTACGCTGGCGAAGGCGTCCCCCACAGCAAGCACAACCACAGCCACCATGGCAGGCTCTCTCCCAAAGACTATAAAGCTCATGAAAAGACCAAGATTTGCCCATAAAGCCTGTATGCCCGGTCTTGAGTAGTTCCTTTCTCTCTCCAGCCCGTAGACAAGCCGGTAGTAAAGACCAAGCCTGTGGTTTCCAACCCTTAGAAGCGTCAGGAGGTTAAGGAGCAGGACCAGTGTAAAGAGAAAGAACACAAGCCAGAAGGGGAGAAGGTAGAGGGGCAGGAGCCAGAGAAGCAGAGCAAACAGATGAAACATCTTTCTCTTTGTCTCCAGCTCCTCTATAATTTCTCTTATGTTCATTTATGAGCCTACCAACCCTGAGCTTATTTTAATCCACCTTCACGGTTTTGCCAGCAATGTAAAGGGGAGTAAGGTCTCCCTTCTGAGGGAAAGGTCTCTGAAGGGACGGTTTTCCCTCTTTGCCATGGACATGGAATACCAGAGCACCACCACCACGAGAGTTCTTGAGGTGCTTGATGCACTTTTGAAGGGCTTTTCTCAAAAGTTCAGAGAAATCTGGCTTTCTGGCAGTTCTCACGGTGGTTATGTTTCCCTCAATTACCTGAAGTTCTACAGACCGGAAAAGGTAAGTAAGGTCTTCCTATTTGCACCCTCCTACTCAACCCTGTCCCTTACGGTGCAGGAGGTTGGAGAAGAAAAATGTAGGGGGTGGCTCGAGGGGACGGAGGAGTTAAGCTTTACCGAGTGCGAGACAGGTCTGGAGCTTACCATAAACAGAGACTTTGCTGCCGACATACGGGCTAAGGGCTACGAGATTATCTCCGGAGGCAGGGTGCTCTTTCCTCAGCAGGTTCCTCAGGAGATATACATCTTTCACGGCTTGCAGGACAGAACAGTGCCGGTGGAACACTCGAGGCTCTTTGCAAGGCATGTTAAAGTAAAGACCTTTATAGAGCTGGAGGATGACCATCGACTTAGCCTTAGCTTTGGTTCTCTGGTGGAGGAATTTATGTAGGAATATCTTTGATAAAGGTCATAGCAAAGACTGACAGACACCTCATATTATAACCCAACAAGTTTAAGGAGGTGCTGAGATGTTTGAATACAGCGAGAAAGTGCTTGACCACTTTTTGAACCCGCGAAATGTGGGCGTGCTGGAGAATGCCAACGCCATAGGTCAATGTGGCAACCCTGCCTGTGGAGATGCCATGCTCTTCACCCTCAAGGTAAACCCTGAAGGGGATATCATAGAGGATGTGAGGTTCAAAACTTTTGGCTGTGGTTCCGCGATAGCGGTTTCTTCTCAGCTGACGGAGATGATAAAGGGCAAGAGCATAGACTATGCGCTCAACCTCACCTACAAGGATATCTTTGATGAGCTGGGTGGTCTTCCACCACAAAAGATACACTGCACCAACCTGGGACTTGAGACCCTCCATGTAGCTATAAAGGACTACCTTCTCAAGCAGGGAAGGGTGGAAGAGGCTCTTCGCATACCTGATTGCTACGAGGAAGAAGAGGAAGAGAGCAGAGAGTTTGAGTTCCTTTCCACATGAAAGTAAGGGCTGTCGCTCTTTTTTCCGGGGGGCTGGATAGTTCTCTGGCGGTTCGTTTACTTCAGGACCAGGGCATAGATGTTAAAGCCCTCCACTTTTACACTGGCTTTTGCATTACCGAACACAAGAGGCGCCTCGGTCTGAAGAAGGATGATGGGTCACAGTATGTGAACCCTGCCTTGAAAGCGGCAGCCCGCCTTCAGGTTCCCTTAGAGATAATAGACATATCCCAGGAATACTTTGATGTGATACTTAAACCCGCACATGGCTATGGAAAGCATGTAAACCCCTGTGTGGACTGCAGGATATTTATGTTAAGTAAGGCAAGGGAGATAAGGGAAAAAGAGGGATACCATTTTGTGGTGACTGGAGAAGTGCTGGGGCAGAGACCTATGAGCCAGACCTTTGATAGGCTCATGTTCATAGAAAGACAGGCAGGTCTTGAAGGTTACCTGCTCAGACCCCTCTCCGCAAAGCTCCTTCCCGAGACCGTTCCCGAAAGGCTCCGGTGGGTTGACAGAGATAAACTTCTGGACATAAGGGGAAGGGGAAGAAAGAAACAGATAGCCTTAGCCAAAAAATACGGGCTCGAATACGAACAGCCTGCAGGGGGATGCTGCTACCTGACCGACGAGAGCTATGCCTACAGGTTCAAAGAAGCTATCAGGGTTGAAGGTTCAATAAGCAGGGAAGACCTTATACTCTTTACCCTGGGCAGACACTTCAGACTCCCTTCGGGGGTCAGGCTCATAATAGCCAGGAATGAAGGTGAGGTGAGGTTTTTGCAGGGTTTCAGAAACAGGTATGCTCACGCTTACAGAAAAGACCAGAAGGGAACCTTTGCCCTTATAAAGGGCAGGCTCCCCGAGGAGGAGTTCAAACTGGTTGCGGACCTGGTAGCCAGATACTCAAAGAACCAGCCCTGCGAGGTGGTTCTCTTTTCTGAAGGGGAAGAGAGGATGCTCTGGGGTGAGCCTATAGCTCAAGAAGTGGCAGATTCATATAAAATATACATAAGACAGGGGGCAAGGCATGGAGCTTGAAAACCTGAAGCCTGATGTGGTGCATGATGTGGTTGGCACCTTCTGCCCTGTGCCCATAGCGGAGACCGCAAAAGTTATAAAGACCATGGGTATGGGTCAGGTGCTTGAACTTGTGGCGGATGACCCCGGGGTGGTGGAAGACATACCCGCCTGGTGCAGAGCAACCGGTCAGGAGTTTCTCGGTCTTTATGAAGAAGATGGCGAGTATCACCTCTTTGTAAGGAAGGTTAGGGAAGTATGAGAGAAAGGATAACCTTTGATACGAAACTCTCGGAGCTTATCCAGCTTATGCCTCAATCCAGAGAAGTGCTCTCAAAGTATGGCTATCAGATACTTGAAGAGGAGGATATTGAAAATGTGGTTCTGGACAAGCTCACCCTGAAAGGCTTTTGCAGGCTGATGGATTTGGATGATGAAGCTCAGGGAAATCTCTGGCAGGAAATACAAGATTTATACAGACAGGTGGAGGATTGATTATGGAAGAAAGAGAATTAAGAGAGGTGGAAGAGATACTTGAAAAGATAAGACCTGCATTGAAAGAGCACCAGGGAAACCTTAAGGTGGTGGACATAAGGGAGGGTGAGGTTTACCTCCAGTTTGAGGGTGGTTGCACCGACTGCCCTATAGCGGACGTGAGCGTTAAAAATGTGGTGGACATGGCAATCAAAGGCAACCTGAGCTGGGTAAAGAAGGTGGAGATACTCCAACCCAGATACCATCTGGGATGAACCTTGATGGAAAAACAGAGGTCTACGGTCTGGTAGGTTATCCGGTCAGACACTCCCTTTCACCGGTTTTCCAGAACGAAGCCTTTAGGCACTTTCTTCTGAACGCGGTTTATGTGCCCTTTGAGGTCAAGCCTGAGGATTTTGAGACTGCCTTCAGAGGTCTTAAGTCTCTTGGTGTGAGGGGTGTGAACGTGACATTGCCTCATAAGGAAAAGGCTCTCGCACTTGCGGACTTTGTGGACCCGCACGCAGAGAGTATAGGCTCCGCCAACACCCTAAAGTTTAGCAAGGAGGGAGTTTATGCCTACAACACGGACTGGATAGGTTTTCTGAAGGCTGTAAAGAAGCTCCTCCCCCAACTAAAGGATACAAGGGTCCTGTTGCTGGGTGCGGGGGGTTCTTCGAGGGCTGTTGTCTATGCTCTGAAGATAGAGGGTGCAGAGGTCTTTCTCTGGAACAGAACAAGGGAAAAGGCGGAAAGGCTCTGTGGAGAATTTGGCTGTCGCGTGGTTGAAAAGCCGGAGAGGGTTCTGGAAGATGTGATGCTTATTGTAAACACCACCTCCTCAGGGCTGAAGGAAGATGACCCGCCCCTTTTTGACTACAGTCTGCTTTTGCCAGAACACAGGGTTATGGATATCATCTACAGAGAGACACCCCTTCTGAAGTCTGCGAAGGCAAAGGGCTGTCCCTTTCAGGACGGTCTTGACATGCTACTTTATCAGGGTATGGAAAGCTTCAGGCTCTGGACGGGTCTGGAAGTGCCCTATCAGGTGGTAAGGAGGGCGGTTCTGGACTATCTGTATAATTAAGAGCATGGACATATTTGTCCTCGATACGAGCCTGTTTACAAACCCTGATGTTTACACCCAGTTTGAAAGAGACCAGATGGGTGCAATAGAAAACTTTATATCCCTTGCTTCTCACAGCAGAGCCCAGTTTTACATGCCAACCTCCGTGTATGAGGAGTTAAACAAGATGGTGGAGCTGGGTGGTCTAAAGCCCAGATTCGAGATGGCGGTAAGAGTTCGCTCGCCGAGGAGGTTCAACCTTATGGTGCCCGCAGAGTTCCTCTACGAGTTTATAGAGGAGGTGCGATACAGGATAAACAAGGGTCTGCGCATAGCGGAGGAACATACGAAGGAAGCCGGGAAGCTTCAGGAGGCGGATGTGGGCAGGCTTATAAACAAGCTGAGAGACAAATACAGGGAAGCCCTCAGAGCTGGCATAATAGACAGCAAGGAAGACCTGGATGTGCTCCTTCTGGCTTACGAACTGGACGGCATCCTTGTCTCCGGTGATGAGGGTCTTCGAAACTGGGCTGATAAGGTGGGTATAAAACTCATAGACCCTAAGGGTTTCAGGTTCATCCTCGAAAGCTACGCAATGAGGAGTTAATCTACCAGAGAGCCCCCACTTAGAAGGTGACCCAGAAGCCCTGTCATGTTGAGGAAAACCTTTTCAAATTCAAGAAGCCAGAAATCCCCTTCCTTCTGTAGGGAAAGCTGGTTTACCTGTATGTGGGTGGAAACATGCCTTATCTGCTCCAAGAAAAGGAGAGCTCTTTCCTTGCTTTTGAACCTACAGCGGAACGCTCTACGCACCTTGCCCTCTTCCTTCGCCATCCTGCAGGCTTCAAAAAGACCGGAAAGGAAAGCCTCGCCCAGTTCTCTGTATAGCCCTCCATCCTTCTCAAGCCCCTCCTCCTCTATGAAAAGGGCGAGCCTGAGAAGCCGGTTGGTGTAATAATCCGCTGGAAGACCAAGCATGTTCAGAGAGGTTACCCTTATGTCGTTCAGGTTGGCGTAGCTTGTGATGTATTTTACTCTCCTGTCTCTCGGAGAATCCTCTTTCAACACCACACCTTCTCTTTTTTCCTCATTGAGCATCCTCAGTATCTCCTTTAGCCCCTCCACCTGGTCCAGATTGAAAAGCCCAAAGTTCTCCACACTGGGTAGACCGTATTCCTGTATAAGTTTGAGCTTTTCTCTGTAGGGCAGGAAATCCTGACGGTTTTTTACCATGATGTCAAAGAGGAAGAACCTCACATCCTCTCTAACGTAAGGGGGGCTCTTCTTCCACATAGGGGTTTTCAGGGTCCTGCTACTTCCAGACAGAGGACCAGATGGGGGTGCTTTTCAAAAATCTCCAAGTTTAAAAAGTCTGGTGCCCTGTCGGTGGTGAAGGCGCAGACGTATCCTCCTCTGGTGAGGGCGTATAAGCTTCCCTCATGGTAG
>JBCNVH010000057.1:0-3754 GCA_039630295.1 Aquificaceae bacterium
GCATACTTGAGAATTTTCAAACAGTCTCATTTGGGCTTGAAGTTCATAAGCTTTAAGCTATATTTTTATCCTCGCTGGAGGAAGATATGCAAAGGTTCATGCTAAAGTCAAAGGTGCACAGGGTAAAGGTGACAGGTTCAGAACTCCACTACGAGGGCAGTCTTTCCTTAGATGTGGCTCTGATGGAGGCTGCAGACCTCCTACCCTTTGAAAAGATAGAAGTTTACAACGTGAGCAACGGTGCCCGCTTTTCCACCTATGTGATACCCGCACCAAGATACTCCGGAGAGGTAAGGCTTAACGGCGCGGCCGCAAGGCTGGGTGCAATTGGGGATATAATCATCATAGCCTCCTACGCCCTTTACGGTGAAAAAGAGCTGGAGGAATACAGACCCTACCTGGTATATGTGGATGAGTATAATCAGATAAGGGAAGTGAGGAGAGATATGGTGATAGAGGGTGTGGAAAGCACCTATGATTGGTAAGGTTTTCCGTATTTTCAGGGAAAGGGGGGGCGTGCTCAGAGCTCTTGGCCTCTGGGAGTGGTATGAAGCCCTCAACCCTAAAGACCAGAAAAGGGTAAGGTATTACTTCTCTTTGAAAAGCATAAGAGACATGCGTTTCCCCTTCAGGGCAAAGCACTTTGAAAGTGGTGAGGTTAACAACCCTGGCTATACACGGGCAACTCTTCTGGGAACCCTTGCCCAGACAGCCCTCCTTGAAGGCAAGTATGAAGATGCGGAGTGGCTATATCAGAGTGCCCTTGAGTTTGCGGAAGACCCCTATGAAAAACACCTAATCCTTAACGACCTCCTCATGCTTTACCAGAAGCTCAGAGACTTTGATAGGATGGAAAGGTATGCCCTCATGGATTTACAGCTCTTTGAAGATTACAGAGACAAGCTAAGAGATAGGATGGGTGGTAGCCTGCCCCAGCTCAGCTCCTATGAGCTTCTGGTCTATATCCTTGAAAGGAAGGGTGAGAAGGGGAAAGCCCTTGAAATTCTTGAAAAGTTTCATAAAGAAGGTATTCCTCACCCTTTCTACGAGAAGGTCAGGGAAAGACTTAAGGCATGAAATACCACAAGCTCCTGAGGAAGGTGGTCAGCCTTCAGAGAAGCAGAAAGCTCATACCTGGAGGTTCCAGAGTATTGCTTGCCTTCTCCGGGGGTGTGGACTCTGTCGCCCTTAGCCTCGCCCTGCTGGAACTGAGAGAGTTTCTGGGGCTGGAGAGGCTGGCTCTGGCGCATGTAAACCACCGCATAAGGGGGGAAGAATCGGACAGAGACGAGAGCTTCTGCAGAGATTTTGCAAGAGATAAGGGTCTTGAGATATTTGTGGAAAGGCTCCACCTGAGCCCGGGAAGTTCAAACCTTGAGGCAAGAGCAAGAGAGCTCAGATACCAAGCCCTTGAGAAGATAAGAGAAAGGGAAGGTTTTGACCTGATAGCCACAGCCCACCACCTGAAGGACCTTGTGGAGACGGTTCTTCTCTGGCTGGTAAGGGGTTCGGGCAGGGAGGGACTTCTGGGCTTTGGGGAGAAGGAAGGTAGAGTGGTAAGACCCCTCTATCTGGCAAAGAGGGAAGAGATAGAGGATTTTGTAAGGTCAAGGGGTGAGGTATGGGTGGAAGACTCTACCAACTACGACCTCAGTATACCCAGAAACCTCATAAGACACAGGGTAATTCCTGAGTTGAAAAAGATAAACCCGGAGCTCGAGGAGAGCTTTCTAAGGCTCATAGACATACTCCGCGAGGAAGAAAACCTGCTCCAGGCTATAACGCAGAGAGCCATAGAGGAAGTTCACAGTGAAGAAGGTCTGGACAGAAGAGCCTTCATAAGACTTCCAAAGGCTATACAGAGGAGGATTTTATACAGCCTTTACGGTCTTAGAAGTCTAAAGGACATAGAAAGCACCATAGGAAACATAAGGAAGGGTTCATACTTGAAAAGCTCAGGGGCATGATTATTATTAAATCTCTAAGCTTGGAGGTAAAAGAATGCACTGGATGAAAAGTCTTTTTATATGGGTTGTGCTTTTGGGCTTTATGGTTCTTGCCTTCAACCTTTTTGAAAGTAATAAAAGTGGTTCATCGGTAAAAACACCTGTGAACACCCTTCTGGAGCTTGCAGAAGAAGGTAAGCTCAAGGAGGTAAAGGTAAAGGACAACATCCTTACGGGTATGACTACCGAGGGTCAGAAGATAGAAACGGGTATACCACCGGGTTCGGACGTAGTAAACAGGCTTTTAGATAAGGGGGTAAAGGTGGAGGTGGCAGTTCAGGAGGGCGGCTGGCTTGTGCCTTTTCTGGTCTCCTGGCTCCCCATAATTCTCTTTATAGGTATATGGATATACATGATGAGGCAGATGAGCGGAGGTGGAAACCCTACCTCGAGAGCCTTTAGCTTTGGTAAGAGCAGGGCAAAGGTTTACATAGACGAAAAGCCCAAAGTCACCCTTGGCAATGTAGCAGGCATGGAGGAGGTAAAGGAGGAGGTAAAGGAGATAAGAGTATCTTAAAGACCCTGTTAAGTTTCAGAGGCTTGGGGGAGACCGCCTAAAGGTGTGCTCTTTATGGTGAGCCGGGTGTTGGTAAAACCCTGCTGGCAAAGGCTATAGCGGGAGAAGCCCATGTGCCCTTTATATCTGTCTCTGGCTCGGACTTTGTGGAGATGTTCGTGGGAGTGGGTGCGGCAAGGGTAAGAGACCTTTTTGACACTGCCAAGAAGCATGCACCCTGTATAGTCTTTATTGACGAAATAGATGCGGTGGGCCGCTCAAGGGGTGCTATCAACCTGGGTGGGGGACATGATGAGAGAGAGCAGACCCTCAACCAGCTCCTTGTGGAGATGGACGGCTTTGACACCTCGGAGGGTATCATCGTCATAGCAGCCACCAACAAGAACCGGACATTCTCGACCAGCCCTTCTGAGACGGGTAGGTTTGACAGGCAGGATCTCTGGTCCCGACCGGAGCGTGAGAGGAAGGTTTGAAATACTTAAAGTCCACGCCAAAGACAAAAAGCTTTCGTCCAACGTGGATATTGAGATAGTGGCAAGGGCTACCCTGGCTTTACAGGTGCGGACCTGGAAAATGTGATGAACGAGGCAGCCCTTCTTGCGGCAAGGAAGGGTAAGGAAGCCATAGAGATGGAGGACATAGAGGAAGCCATAGACAGGATTACCATGGGTCTTGAAAGGAAAGGCATGGTTATATCACCAAAAGAAAAGGAAAAGATAGCCTACCACGAGATGGGGCACGCCATCATGAGCCTTATGGTGCCCGGGACAGACCCACTTCATAAGGTCTCGATAATCCCGAGGGGGAGGATGGCTCTTGGTGTGACACAGCAACTGCCCATTGATGACAAGCACATGTATGACAAGCAAGACCTCTACGGCAGAATACTCTCTCTGATGGGTGGTCGGGCGGCGGAGGAGGTTTTTTACGGAAGGGAAGGTATAACCACAGGTGCGGAGAACGACCTTCAGAGGGCTACCGAGCTCGCTTACAGGATGGTTTCCATGTGGGGTATGAGCGAGAAGATAGGACCAATAGCGGTAAGAAGAAATGCCAATCCCTTCCTCGGGGGTATGACCACCTCTGTGGACGTAAGCGAGGAACTCAGAAGGGAGATAGACGAAGAGGTCAAAAAGATACTGATAAAGGCTTACGAGGATGCAAGGAGAATGGTTCTGGAACACAGAGAAGCCATACAGGCAGTGGTTAAAAGGCTTTTAGAGAAGGAAAC
>JBCNVH010000058.1:0-10835 GCA_039630295.1 Aquificaceae bacterium
CCCATCAGGAAAGAAAAAGTAAACCACCAAACAGCTACCTTCCTGTTCTATCCTATGGTCAAGGTCGTGGGGAAGGGCAAAGGAAAAGAGAAAAAGGAGTAAAAGGAACATCATCTCCCCACCTCAAAAACCAGATTGAAAGTCCTGACAATATAGTCTGCCTTTACACCGTCTCCCTTTTCTCTATAGGAAACGCTCAGATGTTGAAGTCCTGGGCTTCTTATCCTCAGGTTTATCCTGCCCCCTTCGTCAGTGGTTCCCACCACCCTGCCATTGTGACTTACTGTGACATCCTTAAGAGGCTTGCCTCCATAATATACTCCCACGCTGAACTTCTGTTCCATCCTCAGCTTTGATGGGTCTTCAAGGAGCACGAGCTCCAGCCCCTCCGTCAGAGCTTTTGCCATGTTAGAGTTCCACCTTTCTACCCTTCTCACCACTTCCAAAGAGAGCCAGCCTTCCAGAGCTCCGGAGACCTTATCCTTAGGAAGGTTTTTCGTCCCGGAGACCGTCTTTGTCCAGTAACCAGAGGAAAACTCCGCCTGAAGGAGACTACAGTTGCCCCTTAGCTTCGCAGGATAGCCCTTATCCACCGTAGCCTTCAAAACCTTACCCTCACCATCAAGACATTCAAAGCGAAGAAGGTTCTCCGGAGAGTAGGCTATTTTTGATTCCTCTCCCGCTCTGGGTTGGATATGTCCGTAATAGAGCACGTAAGCATCCCCCCATTTCTCTATCCAGAGGTCATGAGATAGGGCAAGATAGGAAAGGGTCAGGACGATGAACAGACCTTTCATCTTACATACCTCTCCTTTATTACTATAGCATAAAATATAATACTAATGAAAATTCATTCAACCTTTTCTTTCTTCTATGGAGTAGTTCAGGGTGAAAAATTAGATACCTACTTTTTCTTCGGAAGAAGTGCGAATATGAGGAAGTTACCCTCCTTTTTTACAGGTGTCTCCAGCTGTCCCACATCGGAGAGCTCCTCAATTATCCTGTTTGCCAGCTTCTCACCCAGCTCCGGGTGAAGGTGTTCTCTACCTCTGAAACGTATCCTTATCCTTACCTTGTCTCCATCTGCCAGAAACTCTCTCATATGCTTCAGCTTGACCTTCAGGTCATGTTCGTCTATCCTCAAGGAGAGCATCATATCCTTTATTTCTATTGCATGTTCTCTCTGCTTCTTTTTAGCTTCCTTTTCCTTCTTTTTGAGTTCATACAGAAACTTCCCGTAGTCCAGTATCTTGCAAACGGGTGGGTTTGCCTGTGGTGCCACCTCTACCAGGTCAAGCCCCCTTTCACCAGCTATCCTCAGGGCGTCCTGAAGGGAAACTATACCTATCTGTTTACCCCCCTCGTCGATAAGCCTTACCTCCTTAGCCCTTATCTGTCTGTTTACCCTATACTCCTGCAAGACCACCTCCTTTAAGTTCTTTCTGTAAAAGATAAAGGGAGAGAAGAAAGTTCATAAAAAGCAAAAAAGTAGAGAGCAGAGAAACCCTCCTGAAAAGAACCCTCTTTGGGTCTTCGTAAGGGACCAGGTCTATATCCCCCAGCACTTTTTTATAGTTTTTAAGCCAGTAGGACACGCCTGCGTTCAAAGCAAGACCAAGCATGAGGAGAGGTGCGTAAAGCTTTTCATCACCTAATATAAGATAAAGCAGAAGGAAGAAAAAGGCAACTTTGTAAAACCTCCAGAGAATGCGACCGTAAAAGCTACCCGCAGGGTTTTTGTTTTCCCTTACCCTCAGGAGAACGGGCGCTACGAGAAACACCATTGCAAAGAGAGAACCAGAGTAGAGGGCAAGTAAAAGCTGGGCCGTCATGACCTTTGCCTTCTACCCATTCCTCTTTTCTTTTCTTTGCTAAAGAGCAGGAAAACCATCCTTCTGTCTCTATTATACTATTATCCCGTGAAGGCTTGGATAGAAAAAATTGTCCTTGAGGGTTTTAAGTCTTACGGCAGGGAGAGGGTGGAGGTGCCCATCGGGCAGGGCTTTATAGCGGTGGTTGGACCTAACGGTGCGGGCAAGTCCAACATCGGGGATGCCATATCCTTCACCCTTGGTATAGCCACTGCCAAAACTCTAAGAGCAAAGAACCTATCCTATCTCATATACACCAGAAACTCTGAGAGAGCTGACTATGCCTCTGTGGAGGTGCATTTCAAGAACCAGGGACTTTTCCCAATTCAGGAGGAAGACATATTCCTCTCAAGGAAGGTATATCAGGACGGCAGGAGTGTTTTCCGCATAAACGGTGCAGTGGTAAGGGAAAGAGACCTTCTGGACTTTCTCTCAAAGGCAGGTATATACGAAACCGCCTACAATGTGGTCCTCCAGGGAGATATAGTGAGGTTTTTGAAGATGACCCCCGTGGAAAGGAGGAAGCTCCTTGAGGAGATAGCAGGCATTGAGGAATACGAGGAAAAAAAGCAGAGGGCTCTTCAGGACCTGGGGGAAGTGGAGCTCAAAATCAGGGAGCTCAGGCTTCTGATGGATGAGATGGAAGTGCAGATGGAGAAGCTAATGGAGGAGCTCAAAAGGCTCAGGCTATACAAACAGCTGGAGGAGGAAAAAAGAAGGGTGGAGATAAAAATTAACCTGAAAGTCCTTTACGAGCTCATAAGGTCCTCCGAAGAGCTTCAGAAACAGATAAACATCAGGGTGGAAGAGCTGGAAAAGCTTAAGGAAAACCTGAAAAGCCAGGAGGAAGGGCTCAACAGAGTGGAAGGGGAGCTCAGGAGGATAAACGAAGAACTTCTACCCTTCAGGGAAAGGGTGGGTAGACTATCCCAGTCCATAGAGAGTATAGGGCATAGCCTTCAGGAACAGGGGAAAAGACTGGAAAGCCTCCAGAGAGAAATCTACACCGCCCAGGAACAGCTCAGGTCTCTGGAAGCTCAGAAAGAGCATACGCTTAAGGAGGAGGAAGAGCTTCTCGGGCTTATACAGCAGGAAGAAGTGGAGCTCCTGTCTCTTGAGGAATCCGCAGGTTCTATCTGGAAGGGCATAAAGGAAAAGGAAGAGAGATTGAAGGTATCTCTCGAGGAGCTGGAGAGAACGGAAGAGAAGTTAAGAGAGGTGAACAACCTTCTTGAAAAGGACAGAAGAGAGGTCTCTGAGCTGGAGTTAAAGTTAAAAGAGCTTGACATAAAGAAGGAAAGGGTGAAAGAAGACAGGGAAAGGCTGGAGGAAGAGGAAAGAAAGACAAGGAGCCTCATGGGTGAGTCTCTTCTTAAGAGAGATAACTATCAAAAGATGCTGAAGGAGGAGGAAAAGTCCATAAGAGAGAAAAAGGAAAGCTATCAGAAGGTGGAGGAAAAGCTCAGGAAGATAAGGCAGGAAAGGGAAGAAGTGCTCAAGGAGATATCCATGATAAGGGGCAGGCTTCAGGGACTACCACCGGAGGAGCTTCCCTTTGAAAACATAGAGGGCGTATACGGTAGGGTCTCAGGTCTCATAAGGGTTAAGGACCTGGAGTATCTGAGGGCTGTGGAAACTGCAGGCGGTGGAAGGTTGTCCTATGTGGTGGTGGAGGATGAGGACACCGCAAAGGAGTGCATCCAGAGGTTAAAGGAGCTGAGGTGGGGTAAGCTAAACTTCATCCCCCTTAACAGGATAAGAGACACAAAGCTACCCCCTTCACCACCCCGCATGAAGGGTGTAATAGACTTTGTGGTGAACCTTCTGGAATATGACAGGAGGTTTGAAAGGGCGGTAAGGTTTGTCTTCGGTGACACGCTTCTGGTGGACACTTTTGAAACCGCAAGAAACCTTGGTGTGGGTCTCTACCGGATTGTGACCCTTGAGGGAGAGCTTTTTGAAAAAAGCGGCGTCATAAGCGGGGGCTATGCGGAGGAGAAAGGAGAGCTGGGAAGGGGTTTTTACATGGAGGAGCTGAACAGGCTGAACCAGCTACAGGAAAGGCTTAGAGAGGAGGAAGAAAAAGAGGAAAGGCTGTTGAAAGCTCTTAGGGAAGAGCTGGTGGAGAAGGAAGGAGTCTTAGCCATACTGCGCAGGAGGCTTGAAGAAATAGAGGAAAAGGACAGAGCCGGTCTTGAAAGGATAAGGGACATAGGGGAAAAGCTCAAAAAGGCGGAGGATTACATGAAAATTCTTGAGGAGGAAAAGGAAATTACGAGGGAGAGAATAAAGGCTCTCAAGGAAGAGGTTCAATACCTTGAAGAGAAACGAGAAAACCTGAGCCTGAAAAGACAGTCTGTCCTGCTTCACTACAGAGAGTCCGGTGTGGAAGAGCTCAGGAACGAGCATGAAAAACTCCGCCAGAAGCTGGAAAGACTAAAGGAATCTCTCCACAGGAAACAGCTCAAACTCAGAGAGGTTCAGCTTGAGAGAGAAAGCCTTCAGAAGGAGATAGGAAGAAAACTGGCTTTTATAGATACCGCACGTCAAGAGATTGAGAAGCTCAATCTGGAAGAAGAGAGGTTAAAGAAGAGAAGGCAGGAGATGGAAGAGGAGCTCCAGAGGGTAAACCTTCAGGCTTATGAGTTCTACAGGAAGAAAGACAGACTGGAAGAGGAACAGAGAGCTCTTCAGTCGGAGCTGGGTAGGTTGAGGTTTCAGGAGGAGAACCTCAAGGAGGAACTTCACAGATTAAGCCTTGAAAAGACAAAGTTGGAGGAGAGAGTTCTTGAGAGTAGAGAAAAACTGAAAGAGCTCGGTTATGAGGGTGAGGTAGTAGAGGTCAAAGAAGGTCTGGGTAAACTGCGAGAGGAACTTTCAAGGGTTTTAAGAGAGCTCTCCTCTCTGGGTAGTGTTAACTTCAGGGCGGAGGAGGAATACGGTCATTATGAGGAAAGGTATAAAGACTATCAGGAAAGATACAGAAAGCTTAGAGAGGAGAAGGAATCCATAAAAGAGCTCATAGAGGAGATAGAGAGGAAGAAGTTGAGGGCTTTTATGGAGACCTTTCAGGCGGTAAACAAAAACTTAAAGAGCATCTTCTCCGAGCTCTCACCGGGTGGCAAGGCTTACCTTCTCTTGGAGAAGGAAGAGGACCCCCTCTCCGGTGGTGTGAGCCTTGTGGTAAAACCCAGAGGTAAGGAGGTGCAGTATCTGGAAGCCATCTCCGGCGGTGAGAAGACGCTGGCAGCACTTTCTCTCATATTTGCCATTCAGGACTACAGACCTTCACCCTTTTACTACTTTGACGAGGTGGATGCCCATCTGGATGAGGCAAACGCCAGAAGGGTGGGTGAGCTGATAAAGGAAAGGTCAAAAAGGGCACAGTTTATCGTGGTGACCCTCAGAGAAGTGCTTGCCAGCTTTGCAGACAAGGTAATAGGCGTAAGCGGTAGAGGGGGGCTCTCCAGGGTCTTCACTCTGGAAAACCCCGCGGAGCTTATCCCTGGTTGAAGATAGCCTCTAACTTTTCCTTCTTCTTGATGGGCTTTATGTAGGGTTTGTCCTCCTTGACCCTAACCTCCACCACTTCCGTGTCCGTAAGGGTGCCTTTGAGGAGCTCCTCCGCCAAAAGGTCCTCCACATGGTGCTGGAGGGCTCTTTTTAGGCTTCTTGCTCCGTATTCGGGTTTGTATTCCTTCTCTATTATCCAGTCCACAAAACTTTTGTGCAGCCTTACCTTCACATTCCACTCCTCAAGGCTCTTGTTCACCTGCTGAAGCTGGAGGTCAAGTATCTTTACCACATCTTCCTTCTCAAGGGGTCTGTAGACTATAACCTCGTCCAGCCTGTTGAGAAACTCAGGACTGAAGGTTTTTTTAACCTGGTCCAGCACATTCTTCTTCATCTGTTCGTAGTCTATCATGCCGAACTTCTTTTCAAAGCCCATCTGTGAGCCGTGGGCTATCAGCCTTGCACCCAGGTTGGAGGTCATAATGATTATGGTGTTGGAAAAGTCCACCGTCCTGCCCATGGCGTCGGTGAGCCTTCCGTCGTCAAATATCTGCAGAAAGATGTTAAACACATCCGGATGAGCCTTTTCTATTTCATCAAAGAGGAGCACGGAGTAGGGTCTCCTGCGCACTCTCTCGGTAAGCTGTCCACCCTCCTCGTAGCCCACATAACCCGGTGGCGCACCCACCAGCCTTGATACCGTGTGCTTCTCCATGTATTCGGACATGTCAAACCTTATGAGTGCTTCCTCAGAGCCAAAAAGATACTCCGCCAGAGCCTTTGCGGTCTCCGTCTTTCCAACGCCGGTAGGTCCGAGGAAGAGGAAAACACCGATAGGTCTGTGCCTGCCCTTCAGACCTACCCTTGACCTCCTTATGGCTCTTGCGATGGACTTTATGGCATCTTCCTGACCCACAACCCTTCTGTAGAGCTCCTCTTCTATATGCAGGAGCTTTTCCATGTCGCTCTCATGTATCCTTCTGACAGGTATACCTGTCCAGCGGGCAACCACCTCCGCCACATCCTCCTCCGTAACCTTCGGCTTGTTGGCAGACATCTCCTGCTTCCATCTGGCTTTCAGGTTTTCCAGTTTTGCCCTGAGCCTTAGCTCCTCATCTCTGAGCCTTGCCGCTTTTTCGTAGTCCTGTTCGTTGGCAGCCTCCTCTTTTTTGTTCTCTATTTCCTTTATCTTTTCCTCAAGCTCCTTGAGCTCCGGCGGTAGCTGGTAGGCTTTTAGCTTTACAAGAGAGCCTGCCTCATCTATCACATCTATGGCTTTGTCCGGAAGGTTTCTCTCGGTTATGTATCGCTCCGACAGGGCAACCGCCTTTTCAACGGACTCGGGGGTGTATTCCACATTGTGGAACTCTTCAAACTTTGCCTTCAGCCCATAGAGTATCCTTATCGTATCCTCCTGAGAGGGCTGTTCCACTATTATGGGCTGGAACCTCCTCTCAAGGGCTCCATCCTTTTCTATGTATTTCCTGTATTCGTCAAGGGTGGTGGCACCTATCACCTGTATCTCGCCCCTTGCCAGCGCAGGTTTCAGCATGTTGCTGGCATCTATCGAGCCCTCCGCAGAACCTGCCCCCACAAGGGTGTGTATTTCATCTATGAAGAGTATGACATTTGGAGCCTTTTCCAGCTCCTTGAGTATGTTCTTGAGCCTCTCTTCAAACTGACCCCTATATTTGGTCCCCGCCACAAGGGCGGCAAGGTCAAGAGCAACCACCCTTCTGTTAAGAAGTGGGTCGGGCACCTGCCTGTTTGCTATCCTCTGGGCAAGACCTTCCACGATGGCTGTCTTACCCACGCCCGGGTCTCCCAGCAGGACCGGGTTGTTCTTCCTGCGCCTCACCAGTATCTGTATAACCCTCTCTATTTCCTTCTCCCTTCCTATAACCGGGTCCAGTTTCCCTTCCCTCGCCATCTGGGTCAGGTCGCGAGAAAAGCGGTCCAGGTTGGGAGTGGGTGCATACTTGGTTGTCTCCTGAGGAGGTAGTTCACCCAGTATCTGGAGCACCTCTCTCCTTACCGAATACTCATCCAGTCCAAAGCCCCTTAATATCCTTCCACCAAGACCCGTCTTTTCTCTAACCACACCTATGAGCAGGTGTTCAGGTCCAACAAACTGGTGGTGAAGTATGCGAGCCTCCTCTACCGCAAACTCCAGGACCCTTTTGGCATCAGGGGCAAAGAGTATCTCTCCCGAGTGGCTGCCCCGGGTTATCTGTCCCATAATTGCTTTACGCACCTTCTCCTGAGTAAGCCCGAAGCGTGAAAGCACCAGAGAAGGAAGGTCATCCTCTCTTATAAGGGACAGGAGGATGTGCTCACTGCCCAGATAGGTATGACCGAGCTCTATAGCTTCCTCCCTTGCCTGGAGGATAACCTGTCTTGCCTTTTCTGTAAACTTTTCAAACATCTCTTGCACCTCTCCTATAGATAAAGATAGAGAAGCTTTGAAGTTTGGCAATAAGCATATTATACTAAACACCTTTTGGTGAAGGTTTTATAATCTTATCCTATGCGGATAGGCATACTGGGCGGCGGTCAACTGGGCTGGATGACGGTGCTGGAAGGGAAAAAAATGGGCTTTGAGTTCCTTGTGTTGGATGCGGACCCGAAGTCACCTGCCAGTAGGGTTGCAGACCGCTGGTTTCCTCCGGAGAAGGTGGATGAGTTTGTAAGATTATCCCAGGTCATAACCTACGAGTTTGAACACCTGCAGGATGAAGTTCTTGAGAAGGTATACGACCTGACCACACCCTCTCTTAACATACTTGAGCTAAAGAGGAGCAGGGCAAGGGAGAAGGAGTTCTACAGAAAAGAGGGCTACCCTACTCCCGAGTTTGTCCTGGCAGAGGGCAAAAACCTGAAAGAGAGGATAGAAAAATTTGGGTTTCCCTGCGTGGTGAAGGCGGAGAAGCTTGGCTACGATGGCAAAGGTCAATACAGGGTTTACTATGCGGAGGATGTGGAAAGGGTGCTTAAAAACCATCACCCGGAGGAAAGGTTTCTTGTGGAGAGGTTGATAGATTTTAACTTTGAGTTTTCCCTTATCGGTGTCAGGGATGCGAGAGGAAACAAAAAACTCTATCCATTGACAGTGAACCATCACGAGGGGGGCATACTTCTCTATAACTCTACCAGAAGCTTTCAGATAAGGGAGGCGGAGGATATAGTCCTGTCTCTTATGGAAAGTCTCAACCTGGTGGGTCTTCTTGCGGTGGAATTCTTCTACACCTGGGATGGTAAAGTGCTCATAAACGAGCTGGCACCAAGACCTCACAATACGGGTCACTACAGCCTTGATGGTTGTTACACCTCTCAGTTTGAAAACCTGCTGAGAGCCCTATGTGGATTGCCCCTCGGGTCCACGAGGCTAAAGTCACCCTCCGGTATGGTAAACATACTGGGTTTATCTCTTGAAGAGATAGACCTCCACAGTCTTCTTTTGATAGAAGGCGCCAGACTATACTGGTATGGTAAGGAAAAGAGGGCAAAGAGGAAGATGGGACATGTGAACCTTACCGCAGGCACGGAGCAGGAGCTGGAGGAAAGGCTGGAAAAGCTGGTAAATCTCATCTATTCTCATGAGCCTTCTTAAGGAGTTCCTCAGTCAGGTAGGTGAAGGCTACCTTCTCGTAGATAGGGAAAACAGGGTGGTTTTCGGCAACGACTTTCTTATCAGAAGGGAGCTCCTTAAAAAGGATTTTGAAGGTAGACCCTATTATGAGTGTGTGAACAACCTTACGGTGGTCAGCTGTCTTGCGGAGGCTATGTCGGAGAAAAAGGACAGGCTATGTCATTTTGACCATGAGGAAAGAGAGTATGCCCTCTATATCTTTGTGGGCACGGAGCTCCTGGTTGCCCGTTTTTCAGACATCACCGAACTGAAGAGATACGAAAGGTCAAGGAGGGAGTTCGTGGCAAATGTATCGCATGAGCTCAAGACACCGATAGCGGTCTTAAAGAGCCTGCTGGAGACCCTTTACGAGGAGGAGGAGAGGGAAGAGAAAAGAGTTTTTCTTGAAAAGGCTCTGAAGCGCGTGGAAGACATGAGGAGGCTAGTGGAAGACCTTCTCATACTTACCAGACTGGAATCTGGGGAGGAGAGGGTCAGAAGAGAGGATGTGGAGCTTAAGCCTCTTGTGGAGGAAGTCTTTGAGCTTCTTGAATCTCAGGCTCAGGAGAGCTCTGTATACATGAGGAACCTGGTGGAAGATAAGCTCAGGGTCAAAGGGGACTGGGATAAGCTCTTTCTTCTCCTTAAAAACCTTGTGGACAACGCCATAAAGTATAACCGACCGGGGGGAGAGGTGGAGGTAAGGGCTTACAGAAAGGGAGGGTTTCTGGTAGTGGAGGTCTCTGACACGGGTATGGGCATACCCAGAGAACACCTGCCCTTTATCTTTGAAAGGTTCTACAGGGTTGAGCCCTCAAGGTCAAGAGAGATGGGTGGAACCGGTCTCGGACTTTCCATAGTGAAACATGTAGCACTCTCTCACGGTGGAAGGGTGGAGGTGGAAAGTCAGGAGGGGAAGGGTAGCATCTTCAGGGTTTATCTCCCTTCAGAGTAGATGCCCCAGCTTAAGCCTTTTCGCTTCAAGATACCTCTGGTTATGTTCGCAGACCTGTGTTTTCAACGGCACCCTTTCCACAACCTCGAGCCCGTATCCCTCAAGGGCGACTATCTTTCTCGGGTTGTTGGTGAGAAGCCTCATCTTCCTAACCCCCAGGTCCAGAAGTATCTGAACCCCTATGCCGTAATCTCTAAGGTCTGCCGGATATCCCACCTTTTCGTTAGCCTCTACCGTGTCGTATCCCATGTCCTGAAGATGGTAAGCCTTTATCTTGTTCACTATGCCTATACCCCTGCCCTCGTGACCCATTATGTAAACCAGAACTCCCTTACCTTCCTGAGCTATGGTTTCCATGGCGGATTCAAGCTGTGACCTGCAGTCACACCGAAGAGACTTGAACACATCCCCCGTAAGACATTCGGAGTGCACCCTTACAAGGACCGGTTCATCTTCTTTCCATTCACCCATGGTAAGGGCAACCTGTTCCTCACCTGTCAGCAGATGTTTGTAAGCGTGTATCCTGAAAAAGCCGTATCGCGTAGGAAGGTTAGCGCTCGCTTCGCGCAGAACAAGCCTCTCCCTCCTTAACCTGTAGCGGATAAGGTCTGCGATGGTTATTATTTTTAGGTCAAACCTTCTGGCAAATTCCATAAGGTCCGGAAGCCTTGCCATTGCTCCGTCATCCTTCATTATCTCGCATATTACACCCGCAGGGTAAAGACCCGCAAGTCTCGCCAGGTCTACAGAGGCTTCCGTATGCCCAGCCCTCTCGAGGACTCCTCCCGGCTTTGCCTTTAGGGGAAAGACATGCCCCGGTCTGATAAAGTCCGAGGGTTTTGCATCCGGGCTTACCGCAAGCTTAATG
>JBCNVH010000059.1:0-2579 GCA_039630295.1 Aquificaceae bacterium
TTTGTGTGAGTATGTGCGTATAATATACCCATGCGGAATTATGCGGAGACGCTGAACCTTCCAAAAACAGACTTTCCAATGAAGGCAAACCTGCCGGAGAGAGAGCCACAGATACTCGAAAAGTGGCAGGGTCTTTATTACAAACTCAGAGAGAGAAACAGAGGAAAGCCTCTTTTTGTCCTTCATGATGGACCACCTTACGCCAACGGACACATCCACATAGGGCACGCCCTCAACAAGGTTCTAAAGGATGTGATAGTTAAATACAGGCTTCTTGCAGGTTACGATGTGGACTTCGTGCCCGGCTGGGACTGCCACGGGCTTCCTATAGAACAACAGGTGGAGAAGGAGCTAAAGGAGAAGAAACTCTCAAAGGAAGACATTGGAAAGGTGCAGTTCAGAAGGCTCTGTAAGGACTACGCCCGGAGGTTTGTAAAGGTTCAGAAAGAAGAATTTTTGCGACTTGGTGTGCTTGCGGACTGGGAAAACCCTTATGTAACCATGGACCCTTCCTATCAGGCTCAGGAGATAAGGGAGCTGGGAAGGGTCTTTGAAAGGGGTGCGGTCATAAGGAGCAAAAAACCCGTTTACTGGTGTATTTACGACAAGACCGCAGAGGCAGAGGCGGAGGTGGAATACTACGAGAAGGAAGACCCAAGTATATATGTGAAGTTCCCGCTTAAAGGCTGTGAAAAAACTTACCTCCTCCTGTGGACCACCACCCCCTGGACCCTTCCCGCCAACTTGGGCGTCATGGTAGGCGAAGAATACGAGTATGTCTTCTACAGGGCAGGCGAGGAGACCTATGTGGTGGCAAGGGAGCTCCTTGAAAATCTTAAGCCTCTCTTTGGCTCGGAGGGCGAGGTTATAAAGGTTGTGAAAGGAAAAGAGCTTGTGGGTCTTGAATACCTTTCACCCTATGGGGGTATTAACAAGGTATATCCTTCGGAGTTTGTGGAGCTCTCCACGGGGACCGGGCTTGTGCATATGGCACCGGGACACGGACGGGAGGACTACACGGTGGGTCTAAGATACGGGCTTGAACCCTTTGCACCTCTGGACGAGGAAGGAAGGTTTACAGAAGAGGCACCGGAGTTTATCAGGGGTAGAAGGGTCTTTGAGGCTAACCCGCTAATAATAGAAGACTTAAGGTCAAGAAGCCTTCTCTTATGGCAGGGTAAAATAAAGCACTCCTACCCCCACTGCTGGAGGTGTAAAAATCCGGTTATATTCAGGGCAACACCCCAGTGGTTCATAAGCATGTCCGCTCATATAGAGGACAAAAGCCTTAGGGAGAAAAGCCTTGAGGAGATAGAGAAGGTTCGGTGGATACCCGCCTATGGAAAAAACCGCATAGGTTCCATGGTGGAAAACAGACCCGACTGGTGCATATCCAGGCAGAGGTTCTGGGGAGTGCCCATAGCCGTTTTTTACTGCAAGAACTGCGGTCATGTGGTGGCGGACAGGGAAGTTTTTGAAAGGGTTGCAAAACTCGTGGAGACTTCTGAAGAGGGTGCGGACATCTGGTTTGAGAAAACTCCGGAGGAGCTCCTGCCGGAGAGCTTTAGATGCCCTTCCTGCGGTTCGGAGGAGTTTACAAAGGAGGAGGACATACTGGATGTGTGGTTTGACTCTGGCTCTTCTCATGCGCCAGTTCTTAGAAAAAGGGGCATAGAAAAGGCGGACCTCTACCTTGAGGGTTCAGACCAGCACAGGGGCTGGTTTCAGGCATCGCTCCTTGAATCTGTTGCCAGCTACGGAGAGGCGCCCTACAGGGCGGTTTTGACCCATGGCTTTACCGTGGACGAGCAGGGGCGCAAGATGTCCAAGTCTCTGGGTAATGTGGTCTCACCTCAGGAAGTCATAAAACAATACGGCGCAGACATACTCAGGCTCTGGGTGGTTTCTGAAGACTACACGGAGGATGTGAGGCTGGGCAAAGGCATCATCCAGAGGCTGGTGGAAGACTACAAAAAGATAAGGAACACCATAAGGTTTTTGCTTGGAAACCTATACGACTTTAGGGTGGAAAACTCACTGCCATACAAAGAGCTTCACCACTTCGACCGCTGGATGCTTTCTTACCTTCAGAAGCTCCTCCAGGAAGTTCACAGACATTACGAAAACTATGCCTTCCACAGGGTTTATCACCTTGTGAGAAACTTCTGCTTGGTAGAGCTCTCAAGCCTATATCTGGACGTGCCAAAGGACAGGCTTTACATTTATGCGCCCTACAGCTGGGAAAGGAGGTCTGCCCACGGTCCTCTACCGACTTGCGGAGTGCTTATCACTTCCACCGCACCCTTTCTTAGCTTTACCGCAGAGGAAGCCTGGAGCATCTGTCCGTGGATAAACCCGTAAGCTCCCCGAGAGCGTCTTTATGCACAAAATACCTAAGCCCGAGGAAAGGCTGATGGATGGGACCCTTCTGGAAGATTACAGGTTCCTGCTAAGCCTGAGGATATGGTGATGAGCACGCTTGAGACTGCCAGAAGAGAAAAGTCCATAAACCACCCTTACGAGGCGCAGGTATTCCTTTGGGGAGAAGGGCTTGAGAAGCTCAAGGATTACGAAGACTA
>JBCNVH010000006.1:0-20560 GCA_039630295.1 Aquificaceae bacterium
CTCGTTTTCCTCCACTATGTCCATTATGACGTTATAGAGGTTGGGGTCAAGTTTTTCAAGCATCTCAAATATACCCGTCTCTCTCCATATGGTATACATTTCAACGGCAGTTTCCAGAGATACTTCCCAGGCGGTTTTGACAGACTTGCCCACATCAAAGGGTATGGCAAGCCTTTTTGCCCTCAGATTTTCCATGTTGTCCGCCACTTGGGGTCCCTAGTCGGGGAAGAAGTCAGGCTGGAGCATGTCCGCGGAGAGCTGGTTTCCTGTGGTCATAACCTTCAGAGGGACCCTTCCGTAGGGCTTGAGAGGTTGGTTGCCTCAAAGGCGTTGCGTACTGCCACCTCTCTCATAATGGCTACAAGACCGCCGGGGTTGACAAAGGGACACCTTATCCAGCAGGTAAAACACTGAGAGCATGCCCATATGTATTCGTGCATCATATCGTAAATAACTTCCACATCATCTTCCAAGAACCTCTGAACTATCTCCCTGGGAAACAGTCAAAAACCTGTTGGAAGGACAGGAAGCGGTGCAGACACCGCAGTTAAGACAGCCAAAGAGATATTCCTTAAACGGAAGTCCGATTCTACCTCCTCCATTATGCGGTCCTTTCCTCCCAGGGAATAGCCCCGGCTTCTGATATGGGGGAGGTGATCGTAAGGATGTCCATCCATGGTTAAACCTCCTTAAAAGTTCTCTCTGTAAAGATATTATTATACTGATAAAAGTCAACTAATTTTTCCTTATGCATATATAAGGATAGACTTATTATTGTAGTAACAAAAAAAGAGCAAGAAGTGTAGGACTTAAAGGGTAAGCACCGCATACTCACCGCTCATGAGCTTGTCAAGAAAGGCAGCACCACCTATGATGCCGTCGCACAGCTCCGTATTCACATCCTCCTTCTTGTATATCTCCGTAAGGTCAAGTGAGGGAACACAGAGGTATATCTTCACACCCGCTTCCTTTGCCATCTTTATGAAGTCGTAAATGGTCTGCTCCACGCCCGGTCTGACCTTTACCTTCTTTGCGTTGTCTCTCATAAGGAGAAAACCAGCCTCTGAGGTTATAACCATTTCCACTTCGTAGTCCATAGTGGTAGCGGCGGTTGCAAGAAAGAAGGGAGCTCCTGCCTGGGGGTTGATGAGTTCTCCCGTGGTTGGCTCCGCCCTCTCAAAGAAGGGAACTGTCAGGATGTAGAAAAGCACCTTTTCATAAGCCATATCTATCTCCTCCTTAGACAAAGATTATCATAGGCTTGTCCGCTTCAATCACGTAGTTTATAAAGGTGGCAGCACCCGCCGGTGGCTCAAGACCCTCTATCAGGTCTTCGTATTTATATCCAAAGAGCTCCATGGTCATCTGACAGGGTATAAGTTTTACCTCTGCTTCCTTGCAGGCTTCAAGCAGTTCGGGTATATCCGCAACACCATGCTCCTTTATGGTTTTTTTCATCATAAAGCTCATGAGGTCTGTCATGCCCGGTATAACACCCATTATCTGGGGAGGTCCTGGGAATATGGAGGATATGGTGTTGGTTATAGGGTTTTGCATGGAGGGTGGGAAAGCCATAGGCATGGCAGGGTTTCCGATGGGTGCAATCTTGAGCTCGTGCATTCTCTTCTTATGTATAATGTTTAGTCCGTAGAAAGTGAAGAATACGGCGGTTTCTATACCCAGAGAAGCGGCTGTGGATGCCAGAATTAAGGGTGGATAAGCCATATCAAGGGTGCCCTTCGTGGCTATTATAGCAAGTCTTTCTGTAGCCATCTATATCCCTCCTTATTTTTTCTTAAGGTAGAAGATTATCTTTCCTCCCTCTTCCACGGTTTCAAGAAGCTGGTGACCGGTTCTGTTACAGAAGGCAGGTATGTCCGCCTTTGCACCGGGGTCGGTGGTTATAACCTCCAGAACCTGACCCGATTGAAGACTTTCAATAGCTTTTTTCGTCTTTAAGACTGGCAAGGGGCAGTTAAGACCAGAAGCGTCAAGGGTTTTGTCAGGGGTTATCGTTGCCATTTTATACACCTCCTGTGTAAAATTATCCACATATTATAAGTCTCTGATAAGGAGGGTGCTATTAATAATAATGATAAAAATTATAAGTTTTCCTTATACAGGTCGGGCGTCAAGTATCAACTCTAAGCTTCTGAATTCTATAGAACCTATGCGACAACAGCCAGCTAAATCTTTGCAAAACTTTAGCTACAATACTTCAAGTTCAAAGGGTCTATGTTTCCTTATTTCCAGCAGGAGCTCTTTAAGATGCTTCCTGTCTACCTTTATGAGAAGTTCAAAATAGTCATCCAAGTTCTTCCTTCGGACTTCCCCGGGCAGGTTTTTTGGGGGAAGGGTCTTTAGCTTAGCCTTTACCAGCCTTTTAAAGGGTGGGAGCTCTTCCTCTTCTCTTTTTTTGAGTTCCTCCTGACAGAAGCTTCGCCAGTCCTTGTTTTTTATATATTTCAGAAGAGGGTTGTTCTCGAGGGCGGTTTGAACCGTCAGGCTCTTCCTGCTTATGCAGAGAGCTTTCCAGAGATAGGAAAAGTATCTCTCCGTGGCATCGAACCAGGGCACTGACAGGATATTATCCGCGTGGAGGACGAAAACATGGTCATAACTCTTGTGTAGCCTTGGCACCGTATCAAAGTGAAAATTCTCTCTTATGCCAAACCTTCTGTAGACTTCCTCAGTTGCCTTTTCTATGCCAAAACCCAGCTCCTGTAGAACTCTCCCACACTCAGGGCACCTTGCCTCACCCTTGTAACCGCAGCTGGTGCAGAAGACCCTTTCTCTATCCCTGCTCAGCGTAAGAAAGCTACCGCATCTGGGGCACTCTGCCATCCATCCACAGAAGGTGCAAAAGGCGTAGGCATAACCCGCCTTGTTTACAAGAAAGAGATATTCCTCTTCTTTATCTATCATACTTTCCAACTCCTTAGAAAGGACCTCGTTCCCCTTTCTCCTGAGGAGGAACACCTCCGATGAAGGTGGATAATACTCCTTCTGCCAGTCTTCCCTCAGGCAAAGGTTAAGCGGTGGGCTGGCTGTGACAACCGAGAAGTTAGCACCATAGTATTGAGAAAGCAGGTAGAGAAAATACCTGAGGTCAACGCCTCCAGTAATCCTCTGGGGTTCTTCTCCAAAGGATAGGACCAGGTCAAGGCTTTTAAAGGGTGCCAGCAGGGCTATCCTGCTACCGAGCACCACCACACCTTTAGTTGATTGCAGAGAAAACCATTTTTGAATGAAGTCTCTCGGCTTCTCTCCGGAGCTTAGCCTCAGCAGTCTGTCGCCCAGTAAGGGATAGAGCCCTTCTTGCAAGGTTTCCATGAGTTGAAGACTATCGCAAAAGAGAAAGGCGGATTTTTCCTCCCTTATAAGCCTGTCGAGCTCCAGGCTCATCCTCCTAAATACTTCCTGCCAGCTACCAAAGATTAGAGAGTTTTTTCCGAGGGGCTTAAGGTAGCTTCCCCTTTCCTGCAAGAGGTCCTGCGGTGCCCTTACACCCCTTATACCCTCCTCTCTTTCTTCTATTAACCCCCTTCTGAGTAGAGCTCTTATGTCCCTTTTTGTAAAACCTGCTTCCTCAAGCTCTTCCTCGCTTACAACTCCTCTTTCCTGAAGGTAATGCAACAGCCTCACCTTTTCTTCTCTTTCCCTAAAGCCCCTTAGCCTTGCAATTGCCTCCTCTAAAGGTATTGTGAGGCTGTAAAGCCTCAGGCTAAGCTCTGGCGCCTTCCAGTCTCTTGTCCTCCGTAAAAGACCCAGTTCTAAGAGTTTCTGGACCGCATCTTTTCCAAACCTGTTTTTAAGATTTTCCTCTTTTACTTCCCTCCTCCTTTTCACATACTGGAGTATCTCCCTGCTTATTCTGTCCACGAATTTCCACTCTCTTTTCCCCAGGGTTATGTAGTCCTCCTCCCGCCAGTTAAAGATAGAAGGTATAAGCTCAAAGAGAAGATGCCAGGGCAAAACTGCGTAATGGTCTGCAGTTTCCAAAAGTGCCCTTATGTGCTTATCCGTTGTCAGAGGCTTCTCGTCGGGAAAGTCAAGGTCTAAATCCTCGCCCTCCTCCGCAAAGCCTACCACGATGGCTGTCCTTCCCCCCTCTTCAGCCCTCAGCAAAACCCTGTAGCCTAAAGGACTGCCCTTGTAGGGAAATTTAACCCTTGCACCTCTGGTCCTTCCATTTGAAAGTGCCAGCTTCAGGTTCATTCACCTGTATACTCCGCCTTTGAGGTGGCAGTTTCCCAGAGAACCACCTTCACCACCTTCACATCTCCCAGAAGACCCACCTCCGAGAGCTTTCTTACCAGATAATCATAGAAAAACTTACCGAGAGCTTCAGCGGTTGGACAGAAGTCCACCGGAAATATCTTGAGAGCTCCGTATTTCTCCGCTAATTCTTTCAACTCTTCAAACATGGGGTCCTTTCTGTCTATGATAAAGCTATGGTCCATCTCCTCTATAAGGTCTTTCAGGGCGTTCTTTACATGGTAAAAGTCTATAACCATATCCTGGTCGGAGAGCATGTCAGAGCCAAGGGTTACCTCAAGAAGGTAGCTGTGTCCGTGAAGGTTTATACACTTGTTTACAGGAACTTCCTTACCTCTGGTCAGCTCCGAGCCCCTCCCACAGGTGAGGTTCTGCTTCCAGACCCTGTGTCCTGCTTCAAACCTGAAGGTTTTTGTTATCTGCCACTTCATCACCAGACCACCACCCTCTCACATTTTACTATGAGCTCCCCTATCTCCTCGTAGCTCTTTGTAAGGTTTTCAGGAAGCTTTATACCCCTTGCCTGAGCATCTTCCCTGCAGGCATACCAGCCCTTCCTCGTAGGAAAGCGGAGCACACCATCCTGTATAAGGACTACCAGGTCACCCTCTTCCAAAAGGTCGGAGCTGAAATCTCCCAGCTTTCTGACCAGCCAGAGAGTCTTTACCATACCAGCACTGCCTCCGCATCCTTTATCATACCCCTTATCTCCTCGATGCTCCTGACGTTTACTTCGCAGGCGAGCTCCTCCACTTTTATACCTCTCTCCTCAAGAGAGGTATCCTCCGCATAGATTTTTACCTTTACATACCCTATGTTTTCTATAAGCCTCTCGAAACCCTCTATACCCAGCTCTTCCGGATGCCATTTGCTGAGGGCGTAAACGCCGTCCTTTATAAGGATAAGGTCTACCTCACAGCTTATACCCAGAGCCATAGCTACCCGGAGGGCTTCATGACATTTCCAGGAAAAGGGGTCTCCCTTTATTATCACCGCCACCTTCATCTTAGTTAAAGCTCACAACCCTGTCGTAGTCCTGTATGAACCTTGACAGGTTGTAAGTGGAACTGCTTTCAAAACAATCCAGGGTCTTTTCTATACCTCTCTGGTGTGCGGAGTGGGCGCAGTAAAGAAGCCTAACACCAAGCTCTTTTAGCTTTTGCATCTCCGGTCTTATGGTGTAGTAGGCACCGTTGCCGCTAAAGAAAAGGGTAACTTCACCGCTTTTTAAGAGCTCTTTGACCAGATTTACAAGGGTGTTGTAGTCCTTGGAAAAGGGGCCGCTGGTAACTATGAAGAGAAACCTCATCGCACCTTTTTTATGAGTATCTCCCAGGTGTTATCGGAAACCTGGTTTACACCGAGCACTTCCTGTCCTTCCTCTTTCATGCTTTTCGGAACGCTCTCCGCAGAGGGCTTATAGTCAACTAAAACCCTGAGCACCTGACCCGCTTCCATCTGTTCAAGGGCGAGCTTACTCTTCACAAAGGTAAAGGGACAGATATCACCTCTTATGTCCAGTTCCCTGTCGTGTTTGACCGCTTCCATGGAGTATTTAATTATAAAGCCTCTATACTATTTTGCAAGAACCCTCTCCACCTCCGCTACGGAGGTTATGCCCTTCCTTACCTTTAAAATGCCTGCCTCGTAAAGGCTTCTCATACCTTTTGCACGGGCAAGGTCCCTTATATCCTCTGCGGTTGCGCCCTTTACTATGAGTTTTCTGAGCTCTTCGTCCACTTCCAGAATTTCATGAACTGCAGTCCTGCCCTTGTATCCTGAACCGTTACAGTGGCTACAGCCCTCAGGGTTTGCCTTGAATATTGGTATGTTCTCTTCGGGGCTTTTTATAATACCAAGTCTGTAAAGGGCTTCTCTTGGCGTGTCGTCAACAAGCTTGCACTTTGGGCAGAGCTTTCTAAGCAATCTCTGAGCCACTATGAGTATGACCGAGGAACCCACCAGAAAGGGCTCTATACCCATGTCCACGAGCCTTGTCACGGAAGAGGGCGCATCATTGGTATGAAGAGTAGAGAAGACCAGGTGTCCTGTGAGGGCTGCCTTTATGCCTATCTCCGCAGTCTCCGTGTCCCTTATCTCACCTATAAGGATGATGTCCGGGTCCTGTCTGAGAAAGGCTCTCAGGACATTGGCAAAGGTTAAGCCTATCCGTTCGTTCACCTGAACCTGATTGAGCCCAGGAATGGAGACCTCAACCGGGTCCTCCGCGGTCATTATGTTCACATCCGGGCTGTTTCTTTCCATCAGAGAAGCGTAGAGGGTGGTGGTCTTACCCGAACCGGTGGGACCCGTTACCAGTATCATACCCCAGGGGGTCCATATGGCTCTCCTGAATTTTTCAAGGTCGTCAGGCTCAAAGCCCAGGTCATCCAGCCTCACATTCAGATACTTCTCCGCCTCCTGTATCCTCATGACCGTCTTCTCTCCGTAAACGGTGGGCACGGTGGAAACACGCAGGTCTATTTTCTTACCCTTTATCCTTGTTCTTATTCTTCCGTCCTGAGGTTTTCTCTTCTCCGCGATGTCAAGGTTGGACATTATCTTGAACCTTGCAGACAGAGAATCCTTTATCCTTGGTGGAAACTCATGATAAACCTTGAGAACACCATCCACTCTGTAGCGAACCAGAAGCTTCTTCTCCTGAGGCTCCACATGTATGTCCGAGGCACCCAGGCTAACCGCCTCCGCTATCAGGAAGTTTGCCAGCCTTACTATTGGACCCTCTCCCGCCTCAGCCGCCAGAACCTCAGGAGCCAACTCCATTTCCTCCGCCTCTATTTCCACTTCTCCAACATCGAAGCTTTCCACTATCTTTTCCACAGTAGGATAGAGCTTGTCCAGAAGGTCCTCTATGGACTTCTTTGTGGAAACGTAGGAGATTATGGTATTTATCTTTGTTTTAAATCTCAGTTCGTTTATGGCGCTCTGGTTAAAGGGGTTTATGGTAAGCACATAAAGTTTTCCCTCTTCATATCTTATGGGTGCTATGGTATTTTGTCTTAAGAACCTCTCCGGCAGTTTTGCCTTTATGTCCTCAGGCAGGTTCGGCTCCCCTATGTCCCCCTTCCAGAGCCTCTGGGGCATGTATTTCTGATAGAAATCTATGAGCTTCAAGTCGTCTATGAAGCCAAGCCTTAGCAGGGTGCTGATTACATCCTCTTCCTTTCCCTTCTCCCTTTGTGCCTGAAGGGCTTTATCTCTGCTTATGTATCCGAGCTTTACGAGCAGTTCTAAAAGCTTTGCATCATCCATAGCTTTCTTCTTCTGAAGGAAAGAGTCCCTTTTCCACCTCTTCTTTGAACTTTTTCAGAGCATCCCTGAAAAGCTCCGCACCCTTGAGGTATCTTTTGACGAACTTAGGCTTTATATCCTCCACAAGACCCACCAGGTCATAAAAGACCAGCACCTGCCCGTCGCAGTAGGGACCCGCCCCTATGCCTACGGTTATTGCCTTTGAGGTCTCGGTTATCTCCTTCGCCAGATCCCTGGGCATACTTTCCAATACTACCATAAAGGCACCCGCCTCTTCAAGAGCTCTAAAGTCTCTTTTAACCTTCTCACTTTCCTCTTCCACCCTACCCACCACCCTGTATCCGCCGAGAGCGTGCACGCTCTGGGGTGTAAAGCCCACATGACCCACCACGGGGATACCTATGCTCACAAGGCGGTGGACCAGCTCCGCCACTTCCTCACCACCTTCAACCTTTACCGCGTTTGCACCCGTTTCCTTTATTACCTTTCCACAGTTTCTCAAGGCTTCTTCAAGGCTAACCTGATAGCTCATAAAGGGCATATCCACTATGAGGAAAACATCACCTGCGCCCCTCCTGACTGCCTTTGTGTGGTATATCATCTCCTCGAGGGTCACAGGTAAAGTGGTGTTAAGCCCCTGAAACACCATACCAAGGGAATCGCCTACCAGTATGCAGTCGATGCCCGCCTGCTGACAGAGTTTTGCGGACAGGTAATCGTAGGTGGATACCATGGTGATTTTTTTTCCTTCTTGTTTTTTCCTGAAAAGGCTTCTTAAAGTTACGCCTTCCATGTTTATTAACTTTCCTTCCTTTCTACCGAAGCCTCTTCCACCTCTTTGAGAAGCTGGAGGACCTTCTCCACGCTCTCTTTCATAGCCTCTATATTGGACAGGTCTCTCATTTCCTTCAGCAGTTTCAAAAGCACCTCTAAGAATTCTTCTCTGCGTGGACCATCGCCCACCCTTATCTGGTATGTGGAGGCTGTGATGGGGTTTATTATAGAGTTTACTATCCTTCTTGCGGTCAGTCTGTCCTCAACACTCAGAAGTTTTTCCAGTTCCTGATTAACTTTTCTTAATAAGTTTAGCCCTATTTCGTATTCCTTGGTCATAGGCTTCCTCCAGTTATGGATAATGTGAAAGAAAATTCTATCACAACTTAATGTAATCCAGCAGTATCTCTCTGTGGTCAAAGACCAGAAAGCTAAGGGGTATTTTTTCTAAAGGATAGACCCTTACCCTTTTTGCGTCGCTTCCTGCTTTTGGCTCACCCTGCGCATCGCAGACAAAAACTACAGAAACCACATGAAAACGAGGGTCCCTCGCCGGGTCCGAGTAAACCTTCAGAAGTCTTTTTATCCTCGCTTCAAGCCCCGTCTCCTCCCTAACTTCTCTCAAAACAGCCTCCTCCACTCTCTCTCCTACCTCTACGAAGCCACCAGGAAGGGCGAGACCGTAGGGTGGATAAAGCCTCTCTATAAGGACTATACCCCTGAAGTCTTCTCCATCCCAGAGCCTCAAGACTGCATCCACCGCCAGCAGCGGGGTTTTTGGTTCCTTCATTCAGAAGATTATAAACGGACCCAATTACAACTTTATCACACACCCCCTTACAAATTCCAGAACCCTTTCCTTTATACCACCTGCATCTATGCCCACCAGGTTCCTAAGGAGGTTCTGGTTACCGTGTTCTATAAACCTGTCCGGTATGCCTATGTTAAGAAGCCTCTTGCTGTAGCCCCTTCTTGAGAGCCACTCTATCACTCCCGAGCCAAAACCTCCTATCACCGCGTTATCCTCCACCGTTACAAGAAGTTCATACTTCTGAGAGAGCTCCTCAAGGAGTTCCTCATCCATGGGCTTTACAAACCTGGCATTTACCACTCCAAAGTTCAGCCCTTCTTTGAGAAGCTCTTCAGAAGCCTGAAGAGCCTGATAGACAGGGTAACCTACAGCCAGAATGACACCCTCCTTGCCTTCCCTCAGCACTTCCCAGCTCCCCACCTTGAGAAGCCTGAAACCTTCCGTGGGCACACCGTAGGCAGGTCCCCTGGGGTAGCGTATGGCAAAGGGTCCCTCGTAATGCAGGGCGGTATAGAGCAGGTCTCTCAGCTCCTGTTCGTCCTTTGGTGCACATACCACCAGATTGGGCACACACCTAAGGTAGGAAAGGTCAAAGACACCGTGATGGGTAGGACCATCGTCTCCTACAAGACCACCCCTGTCTATGGCAAAAACCACAGGGAGCTTCTGAAGGGCAACATCGTGAATAAGCTGGTCGTAAGCCCTCTGGAGAAAGGTGGAGTAATAGCAGGCAACGGGCTTAAGTCCTGCGCAGGCAAGCCCGGCCGCAAAGGTGCAGGCATGTTGCTCTGCAATACCCACATCAAAAAACCTTTCAGGAAACCTCTGACTGAACTCCACAAGCCCTGAGCCTTCTCTCATGGCGGGTGTGATAACCACTATGTCCTTGTCCTCTTCAGCCAGCTCCACAATAGCTTTACCAAAAACGGAGGTCCAGGCGGGTGGTGAGGGTTTCTTTATGAACTCTCCCGATTCTCTCTTGTAGGGTGCAACGCCATGCCAGGTGACCGGGTCGTTCTCCGCAGGTCTGTAACCCTTCCCCTTCTTTGTGTAGATGTGTAGTAGGACAGGACCTTCTATATGCTTTATGTTCTCGAGGGTTTTTTCAAGAGCGGGAAGGTCGTGCCCATCCACAGGACCTATGTAGTTAAAACCCAGCTCCTCAAAGAGGATTCCCGGCGATATGAGTCCCTTCAGGAACTCCTCGGTAAGCTTCATAAACCTGAGGGCAGGACTTCCTATGTGTTCCAGAAGGTGCTTCACCTTCTGTCTGGTCTCCTGAACAAAATGTCCGCTGAGTATCTTGCTCAGATAGGTGGATATGGCACCCACGTTAGGAGATATGGACATCTCGTTGTCGTTGAGCACTACCACAAAGCGGTCAGGTCTGAGATGTCCTGCGTTGTTCAGCGCCTCAAAAGCCATGCCTGCGGTCATGGCACCGTCTCCTATTACAGCCACCACATACCTGTCTCTATCACCCAGAAGGTCAAAGGCTTTTCTAAAGCCCAGGGCGGCAGATATGGAAGTGGAGCTGTGCCCTGCGCCAAAGGCATCAAAGGGGCTCTCCTCCCTCCTCAAAAAGCCAGACAGCCCGCCAAACTGTCTTATGGTGGGGAAGAGCTCCTTCCTGTCTGTCAGTATCTTCCAGGGGTAAGCCTGATGCCCTATGTCCCAGACAACCACATCTCTTGGAGGTTCAAAAACCCTAAGAAGGGCGAGGGTAAGTTCTACTGCACCCAGACCGGGTGCCACATGTCCACCGTTCTTTGCGGTGACCTCTATTAGGTAATCTCTTACCTCTTCCGCAAGCTCCTGAAGTTCTCCGTAGTCGTATCTTTTCAGGTCCGCAGGACCACCGTATTCCTTTAAAAGTCTGTACTTCTCCAGCATAAGCTATAAAGCTATACGCCTTTTTTTACCTTTCAAGCCTTATCAGGAAAAGAAGACAAGCCTCAGCATCCAGCCTGTAAATAGCTGGAAGAGGGTCAGGAGAAGACCTAAAAGGGGGAAGATTACCAGCTTCCTGCCTGCAGTTTCGCCCTTAAACCAGAAGAGGAGAAAGTTAACCACCGAAATCAGGAATAGCAGTATACCGTTCCACTTGTGGGGAAAGCTCAAAACCACAGGTGTTTTGGACTGAACCAGCGGAACATTGGAAACACCAAAGCCGAAGATTACAGAAAAAAGGGCAAAGACAAGCAGGATACCGTTGGTAAAAAGGGCAACCTTCATGAGACTTTTCATCTTGAAAAGGGCAAATGTGTAAAAACCAAAGGTAAGAAGGGCGAGAAGGATAGTGGGGTAGGAAAAGAGCGGGTGCAGAACCATCATAACACCTCCAGCTTTTTATCCACTTCTATTATACTTCTGTAGAGGTTCATAAGGATGTTGCGGTAGTCCTCCTCACCCAGCTCCACTCTGTCCATAAGCTCCTCAAGCCTTCTGGTGAACTCCTCCTTTAAAAACTCATGTATCTCCTCTCTACCCTCCAGATAGCTGTAGACCTCTTTACCGAGTTTTGTGGGTATAAGGAAACCCCTATTTTCTATCACATAACCCCTCTCTATGAGCTTTTCCACTATGCTGGCGTAAGTGGAAGGTCTTCCTATGCCCCTTCTTTTCATCTCCTGCACCAGCTCACCGTGTGTATACAGGTAAGCTCTGGGTTGGGTGGTGAGCTTTTTATGGTTTTTTACATTTAGGGTTCCCCTTTCTAACCTGTAAGTTTCTAAAGGCAGAAACCTGTTCCAGCCCTCCTGTAAAACCTCCAGGGGCACTTCCAGCTCCCTTTCCCTCCCCTTAGCAAACAACTTTACCCTAACAACCTTTAACCTCACACCCCTCATCTGGCTTGACATGAACCGTCTGAATATGAGCTCATAAAGGAGCAGGTGCTCTCTTGTAAGCCCCTCTACCTGACCGCTGTAAACGAGAGCTCTCAGCTCCTCCGGGTCCATTGCCCTTGTGGGTCTTATGCACTCATGAGCTCCGCCCTCTCCCCAGCTCCTTCCCTGAAAGTATTCCTCACCCAGCTCTTCTCTTATGTATTCTCTTGCCAGGCTTACGCCGTAGTCGGACACTCTGGTGGAGTCGGTCCTGTGGTAGGTGATGTAGCCAAGTTCAAAAAGGACCTGGGCAAGTTCCATGGTCTTGGGTAGGGACCAGCGGTAAGCGTCGCTGGCGGATTTTAAGAGGGTGTCCGTGCTGAAGGGTGGTGGTGGATTTTTAAGCTCTTCCTTCTCTTCTAAAAACTCCAGCCTGACTTCAGAAAGGCTCTCATAGAAGACTTCCGCCTCTTCCTTCTTCTCAAAGTCCCACTCCACTCTGAGCCTGCCTTCCCTGTCTATGGGGAAAGATACCCTGTATAACTTCTGCCTGTATGCCTTTTCTCTATGAACAATCCAGCCCAGCACAGGCGTCTGAACTCTTCCTGCGGATAGCCAGTTTTTGCCAAAGGCGGATTGGAGAAGCTTGGAAAACTCAAAACCCACCCAGCGGTCCGCCACTCTTCTTACCACCTGAGCTCTCACTAAGTTAGGGTTGAAGTCTCTGCTCTCTCTCAAAGCTTTAAGTATGGCTTTTCTCGTAACTTCGTGAAACTCCATCCTCCTAATGTTCGGGTTGTAGGCTCTAAGGAGCTCCGCCACATCCCAGCCTATCTTTTCACCCTCCGTGTCCGGGTCCGTGGCTATAAGCACCTCCTGTGCCTCAAGAGCCATGCGTCTGAGGCTTTCGACCACCCTTTCCTTACCTTCTATAACCTGATAGACGGGCACGGGCTCGCAGTTCACATGAACACCATGAAACCCCTCCTCCCTGTTAAGGTCAAGCACATGACCGAGGCTGGCGGTTATCATCAGGTAGCGGTCCTCTGCGGAGGTCTCCAGGAGCTCCTGCTCTCCTACCCTTCTTCTCACCGCCTTCCCAAAAAAGCCCGCTATGGTCCTTGCCTTGTTCGGTGATTCTACCACTATGAGCACAGGCTTTAGCACCTCTCTGCTCTCCTCCACCTCTTCTCCTGAAAGAAAGTTCCTTATCCTTTCCCTGTCCGCATCTATCTCCTCCAACAAACTCTTGAGGTCCACTTCCTCAGCTCTGAGGAACTGTATGTCCTCGTTGAACCATCTTACCTTTTTCATAAGGTGTTTGAAAGCCTTCCTGTCTTCCACCAGCACCAGGCTAAGTCCCCTGCTTATACCGCCTGCAAACATGCGGGAGACCCTGCCGCTCGCCTGCAGGTATCCGGTGGCGTCAGAGACCACCATCTGGTAGCCCTCCTCTGTCTTTCTCAGGGTTATCTCCTCCGAGGACTCCATGAGCAGGAGGACTTCCTCCGAGTTTAAGAACTCCCTTACTTCCTCTCTGAGCCTTTCTATCCTGCTCACGAGCTCAGGCTTGTCGCCGAGGAATTCCTCACTCAGATACTGATACCTTCTGAGACTTTCAAGCCACCGGTCTACCTCCTTCAGACGGTGGGGCAGTCTCTTTGCCACCAGACCCCTCAGAGACATGAGAGCCCAGAGCAGATGGGAAAGGTTCTTTTCAAAGCTCAGAGAGATGACTATCTTTGGAACACCGTAAAAAAGGGCATACCTTATGACCTGTGGCAGGTCTATGCCTCTGGCGAGAGGGTTTCTGTGAGAGGCTATACCCACAAGAAGGTCAACCTCTCCCTCTTCGTATCTTTTCAGCACTTCCTGGCTCAGCTTTTCATAAGAAAAAGCCCTTATACCCTTCTCCTGAAGGTAGGAAACCAGCTCATCCACAAACTCCTTCTTTCTGTCCGAGGGAATAAAGAGAAGACCACCCTTTCCCAGAAGCCTTATCCAGTCCTCCAAAGACCTTGAGCTTATCTCCTCATAGAGGTCTTTCACCTTCCTGAGGTAGAAGGTGGGCGTGCCTACCTCAAAGCCAAGAAGTTCTCTGAAGAGCTTTATCCTGCTGGAGCGAGGGTTTGAAGTGGCGGAGGAAACCACGAGAACACCCCTTCTCTTTTCGGAGACCTCCCTTACCCTCATGGAGAGCTCCCTTATGCCTGCCCAGTCCTTCTCCTTTCTCTTTTCCTTGAGCTTTATGAGGGTCATGGCGAGTTCTATGTCTTCCTGTTCAAAGCCCAGAAGGGAGAGGAGCTTGTCTATGTTCCTTGCGGTTTTGAGGAAGGCGTCCACATCGTCCACGAAGATAAAGGAAAAATCAGCGGGTATTATGTCCTGGTTCCTGTAGAGGAACATGGAGGTGCTTACCAGTATCTTGAAATCTCCCTCCTGAAGCCTTAGCTTCTTCGCCTCCTTCTGCTTCTGACTTTCCTCTGAAAAGTGAAGAACATCTTCACCGTGACCGAAAAGTCTTAGCCTGTGGGCAACCTGCTCCACCAGAACCTTTGTAGGGAGCAGGATGTAGGACCTTTTACCCTTCTTTGCCAGATAGCTTGCGGTAGCCATACCAAAGGAAGTTTTACCTACGCCCGTGGGTGCCAGCAATCCAAAGGAGCTCCCCATAAAAACCCTCTTTGCCCATCCGAGCTGCAGGCTCCAGGGCTTGGACCTCAGGCATCTTTCAAAGTGTTCCTCCCAGTCTCTGAGTTCTTCCTCCATCTGGCATACCTTGAGTAGCCTACCCTCTCTTTTCAGGTGCGCGCAGTAGTCCTCTCTTTCTTCCTGCAGGCAAGCTTCACAGGGTAGACCGAGGCTCAGCCTCTTTGCGCTTATGTCTCCTCCACAGTTGGGACAGAGATTTTTAAAAAGGCTTTCTACCATAAGTTCTCCATTTTAAACCCTATTCTCCCTCTTCTCTGCCTTTCAGAAAAAGCCTTAAGGGGGAATGCTTGATACCCAGCCCTTCTCTGAGCCTTTTTTCAAAGAACCTCAGGTAGTCCTTCCTCCAGAGCTCCGGGTCGTTGGTAAACAGGACAACCGTAGGAGGTCGGGTGCTTTCCTGAAAGGCATAGTAAACCTTTACTTCCCTACCCCCGTGAGAAGGTGGATGCTTTTCCCTCAGAACCTTCTCCACAACCCTGTTTACAAAAGAGGTTTTGTGCTGCAGGTTATAATCATGCCAGACGAGCTGACAAACTCTAAGGATTTCCTCCACGCCCTGACCTTTCAGGGCTGAGGTGAAGACCAGGGGGGCGTAGGGCAGGAAGTGGAGCTCTCTCCTTATGTAGCTTTCCATCTCTTTCCTTCCCGCTTTTACCAGGTCCACCTTGTTGCCCACTATAACACAGCCCTTGTATCTTCTATGTATAAGACCGGCTATCTTTTTGTCCTGGTCAGTTATACCCTCCGAGAGGTCAAGGACAAGACAGGATATATCTGAAAGCTCGAGAGCTCTCAGGGACCTGCTTACGGAGAAGAACTCAGGTCCGTATTCTACCCTGCTCTTCCGCCTTATGCCTGCAGTGTCTATCAGGATAAAGTCCTTATCCTCGAAGGAGAAGGGCACTTCCACCGCATCCCTGGTGGTGCCGGGTATGGGCGAGACCAGAACCCTTTCTTCTCTCAGAAGGGCGTTGATGAGAGAAGACTTGCCCACATTTGGTCTTCCCAGGAAGGCTATCCTTATACCTTCAAGGCTTTTTTCCTCCACCCCGGGTATGTATTCCATCAGGCTGTCCAGAAGCTCACCCACTCCCCTACCTTGCTGGGCGGATACGGAAAAAACCCTTTCAAAGCCAAGAGAGTAAAAGTCGTAAACCCTGTCCTGAAGCCTGTCTTCTTCTATCTTGTTAACCACAAGAAAGACTTTTTCCTTGTGGGGATATAGCAATCTTGCCAGATACTGGTCGCCGGCGGTAAGCCCCTCCCTTCCATCCACAAGGAAGATTATGGCCCTTACCCCCTCCAGCACTCTCTGAACCTGCCTCCTGATGCCCTCCGCTATCTCGTCACCCTTTTCAAGAAGACCGCCCGTATCCGCAACCCTGAAGCTCTTCCCCTGCCACAGGCACACCCCCTCCACCACATCTCTGGTCACCCCGGGCATGTTGTGAACTATGCTCTTGCGTTTCTTTACCAGCCGGTTGAAAAGGGTAGACTTACCCACGTTTGGCCTCCCCACTATAAGCACATCCACCATCGCATATAGAGTTTAAACCAATACCTTCAGTCTAACTTTCCCAGATAGGCAAGGAGCGCGGTCACCGTCGCCGGGGTTATACCGTCTATCCTGCTCGCCTGACCCACTGTAAGGGGTCTGAACCTCTTTAGCTTTTCTCTTGCTTCTTTGGTAAGTCCCGGAACTCTGTCGTAGTCCATATCCTGGGGAAGACTTATGCCCTCCAGTTTTCTCAACCTTTCGTTGAGCTTTTGCTCCCTCTCCACATAGGGCTCGTATTTGAGGATTATCTCCACCTCCTCCTCTACGTAGGGGTGCTCTGGCACTTCAAAGCCGAGCTTCTTAAGGTCCTTCAGTGTATACTCCGCAGTGAGTAGCTGAGAGGGTGTGTAGCTCCTTGTGTCTGAGCCAACCGCCACCGCCACCTTCTGAGACCTGTAAAAATCTACCCACTCCTGAACATCCCTCTGGAGCTCTTCCACCAGTCTGTATTGTTCCTCGCTCAGGAGACCAAGCTGGTAGCCCAGCTTTGAAAGCCTCAGGACGGCGTTGTCCTGCCTTAGCTGTAGTCTGCACTCGGACCTTGAGGTGAATAGTCTGTAAGGCTCCATCACACCCTTTGTCACCAGGTCATCCACCATTATGCCTATGTAGCTCTCGTCCCTTCTCAGGTATATGGGCTCTTTTCCGGAGGCTCTGAGAACTGCGTTTATGCCCGCAAGGATGCCCTGACCTGCCGCTTCCTCGTAGCCCGTTGTTCCGTTTATGTTGCCCGCATGGAAAAGTCCCCTTATCCTCTTGGTCTCAAGGGTTGGGTAAAGCTCGGTGGGTGGAACCATGTCGTATTCTATGGCGTAGGCAGGACGAATGAGCTCTACCTTTTCAAGACCCGGTATGCTTCTGTAGAGCTCCCACTGAACCTCTTCTGGCAGAGAAGTGGAAAGACCGTTGGGGTATATCTCAGCCGTATCCCAGCCCTCGGGCTCTAAAAAGACCGTATGCCTTTCCTTGTCCGCAAACTTGACAACCTTGTCCTTGATGGAAGGGCAATATCTTGGACCTATACCTTTGATAAGCCCTCCATAAAGGGCGGTTCTGTGGAGGTTTTTCCTTATTATCTCGTGGGTTTTTGGTGTGGTATAGGTTATCCAGCATAGAGCCTGCTTTTTACCCCTTTCAAACCAGTAACTGCCCACCGGCTCTGTCCAGAAGGAAAACTTGGGTGGTGGGTCATCCCCGGGTGCAGGCTCAAGGCTTGAGAAGTCTATGGTTTTTCTGTCAAGCCTTGCGGGCGTGCCGGTTTTGAACCTCCAGAGGGGGAAGCCATGCCTTCTGTAAAAGTCCGCAAGACCGGTGGAGGGTGGCTCCCAGGCCCTTCCTGCAGGAAAGGTCCTGTCCCCTATGTATATAAGCCCGTTGAGGAAGGTCCCGGTGGCAACTACCACTGCCTTTACCCTGTATTCAAGCCCAAGCCTTGTCCTTACCGCCACCACCTGACCCTTTTCCACAAGGATATCCACCACCTCGTCCTGCTTTATGTGCAGGTTCTCCTGGGTCTCGCAGACCCTTTTCATGTATTCTCTGTAGAGCCTTTTGTCCGCCTGCGCCCTGGGGGACCAGACAGCCCTACCCTTTCTTGTGTTGAGCATCTTGAACTGTATGCCCGTGTGGTCTATAGCCCTGCCCATCTCTCCCCCAAGGGCGTCTATCTCCCTTACCACTATACCCTTGGCTATCCCACCTATGGCAGGGTTGCAGGACATCTGACCTATGGTGTCCGCGTTCAGGACGAAGAGAAGGGTTTTTGCACCCATACGGGCACTTGCGAGAGAGGCTTCTATACCCGCGTGACCACCACCTATAACAGCTACATCAAAACTGTCCAGAAGCATAGAATAATAAAATATACACAGATTGAGTTTATGTATGCCAATCTTGATGCTCTCTTACAAGCTCGCCAAGTTTTCCCAAAACTTTAGTTTTCAAACGATTTCAACTGTAATCCACTTTTAGCTTTCCTATAATATCTTTAAAGTCTTTCCATTCTATTGCCGGCCATGTTTCGGTGGTGGCATGTCCGAAAGACCTTATTATCATAGCCACCTTAGCAGCTTCCTCATCACTCGGTGCTTCGAAGATGTCAAGATAGTCGTAGGGTCCAAATACAACCAAGTTCTTAAGCCACCTTATCTTTGGACAGTTTTCTTCTATGAGCTTTTTCGCATGCTGTTCTATTTCCTTGAGCTTTTCAAGATTTTTGACCGCATAGGGAGATATTTTGGTAAGCATAACATAGATACCCATTACCTGACCCTCCTTTTGATTTAAGTTAGTCACTTTAAGAGTTTAGTCAACAATAGTATGGTTCTAAAAGTCACAGCCCCGTTCAGGCTCTCTCAGGATGGCTATTTTCGAACCAATGATAATCAGGCACTCTATAACAATAGATCGCTAAGCCTTTACAAAAATTCGGTTACTAATATCCAACACTCTCAGGTAAGCTCTTCCAGAGCCTTTCCCCTTGTCTCCACGCCCTTAATAGCCCATATGACAAAGGCGGTAAAACCTACAAGCCAGAAAAGGGCAAGACCTAACATGGCGTAGAGAAAGCCCAGCTGGGCTAAGCTGACAAGAAAGAGGGGTGCAAAGGCACCGGAAACCCTGCCTATAACAGAAAGGAGACCTATGGCGTAAGCCCTTATGTAGGAAGGGTATATCTCGGTGGCTATCACATAGGCGACGGAGGCAAAGGAGAAGGCTATTAGCGAGTAAAGGAAAAAGGTTAGCTTCAGGTCATAAGCAAGCAGGAAGGAAAGGCTCAGCAGGGCGGAGAAAAAACTTATGACTATACCCAGAGGTATCCTTCCCACCCTATCCACAAGATAGGCGACCACCAGACCACCCACCAGACCACCCGCACTGCCCACCATGAGCACCTGGGGTATCTCCCTTGCGGACAGAGAGTAGACCTCCGAGAGTATGAGGGGTAAAAGGGTTATCATGCCGTAGTAGGTGGTCAGTATGGTAAAGCTCATACAGGCGCTGAAGAAGAAACGCCACCGGTAGCGGTTAAGGATTATCTGGGTAGCCTCGAGGATACTACCCTCAAAAAGAGGGATAGAACACCGGTCATAACTCTTCCTTCCACCCCTTTCAAGCTCAAGCCTCTGAACAATCCTCTCCGCCTCCTCTATCCTGCCCTTTGATATCAGCCATCTTGGAGACTCAGGCACATAGAGCCTGACAAAAACAACCAGAAGAGCCAGAAGACCACCGAAAAGGTAGGCTACGCGCCAGGCGGTGCTATCCTCCATAACCTTGAGAAGCCCTATGGCACTCAGAGAAGCCATAAGACTGCCCAGGTTCCAGAGGGCGGTGATGGCGCCGTCCACCTTACCCCTGTGGCGGGAAGGGACGAACTCGTCTATGGCGGACTGGATGGCGGCAAACTCTCCACCAAGCCCCGCACCTGCCAGCACCCTGAAGAGTAGAGCACTTTCAAAGCTACCGGCAAAACCCGTAAGGAAGGTCCCGCCCGAGTAGAGCAGGAGCGTAAGGAGAAAGAGCTTCTTCCTGCCATATCTATCCGCCAGATAACCAAAGAGGAGAGAGCCTATTATGGCACCCAGCAAAAAACCGCTCACCATAAGAGAGCTCTGCTGAGGCGTGAAGTTGAGGCTCTTAGCCATGGGTTTGAGCACAGCGCTGACTATAACCACCTCGAAGGCATCCAGAACCCAGGTAATTCCAAGGGCTAAGACAAAGCGCGTGTGGAAGGCACTCCATCCAAGGCTATCAAGCCTGCAGGTGAGGTCGGTCTCTATGAGCTTCATAATGCTATAAAATATAGTCATGCCATGATAGCCTACTTCGTAATGGAGCTGGGGCTCGAGGACAGCATGCCCCTCTACAGTGGTGGTCTCGGAACCCTTGCTGGGGATACCCTCTATTCCTATGCGGACATGGACATTCCTGCGGTGTGCATAACCCTCCTGTACAAAAGGGGTTATAACCTTCAGAGGATAACACCCCACGGTATGCAGTTAGACTTTGACGCCCTCTGGGACTACAAGAGGTATCTCAAAAGGCTGGACATAGAAGTGGAGGTTTACTTTGGTGAAAAGCTCCAGAAGGTGACCTGCTGGGAATACTGGGTGCGTTCAAAGGGTGATGTAAGGGTGCTCTTCCTTGATGCGGACCTGGAGGGCAACGACCCGGAGATAAGAAAGCTAAACAGCAAGCTGTATTTTGATGATGGGCTTTACAGGCTCAGACAGGAGATACTTCTGGGCATTGGGGGATATAAAGTTCTGAAGTCTTTAGGCTACCCTATACATGTTTATCACATGAACGAGAGCCACTCCGCCT
>JBCNVH010000060.1:0-22435 GCA_039630295.1 Aquificaceae bacterium
TTACCGCTTCCTTGCACCCGGGCACCTTGCAGTCAAGCACGCGAAGGGGGTTTCTGTCCTTTCTATCCAAACAGGTTTCACAGAGGAGCTCTGACACGCCGTTAAGGTACTCAATGAGAGCTCCTCTGTATGAAGGTCTGCACACTTTACAGCCAATGGAATTTATCTCTATCCTGACCTTCAGGTCAAGTTCAGAGAGAATTTCGTAAACTATCTGAACGAGCTCCGCATCCACTAAAGGGTCAATAGAGCCAAATACCTCCGCACCTATCTGATGAAACTGCCTGTATCTACCCGCCTGCGGTCGCTCATAGCGGAACATAGGACCTTCGTAAAAGAGCTTTGTGTAGGGCTTTATAGCGTATAGCCTGTTTTGTATATAGGCTCTTACCGCACCCGCGGTGCCCTCCGGTCTCAGGGCAAACCACCTGTCCTTTTTGTCCTGAAAGGCAAACATCTCCTTCTGCACTATGTCCGTTGCCTCCCCTATACTCCGCCTGAAAACCTCAAGGTATTCCAGGACAGGAAGCACTATTTCCTCAAAGTTGTAAAGCCTGAGTTTTTCCCTTACAAGCTCAGAGACATGTTTGAACCTTCTAAGTTCTTCTCCTATAAGGTCGTGAAAGCCCCTTAAACTCTGAAATTCGGACATAGGGATAATTATAGTCCCGTGGAACCTATGGGCGGATGTGAAAAGGTTAAAATTGATAAGTCCTAAGGTAAATTTATACACTTATGGAAGAAGTGCTGGTTATAGGGGGTGGTCTGGCTGGTTCGGAAGCCAGCTACAGACTGGCATGTATGGGTCTAAGGGTTTTGCTCTACGAGATGAGACCCCAAAAGCTCACACCCGCCCATAGAACCGGTGAGCTTGCGGAGCTGGTATGCAGTAATACGCTGGGAAGCATGGAGCTCACCTCCGGCGCAGGGCTTCTGAAGGCTGAGATGGAGCTCCTGGGCTCTCTTGTGGTTGAAGCTGGTAAAAGAGCCTATGTGCCGGCGGGCACAGCTTTAGCGGTAGACAGGCTTCTCTTCTCTCAATACATAACGAAAAAACTTCAGGAACACCCAAATATAACCCTTATAAGAGAAGAGCTAAAAAGGGTGCCGAGAGACAGGGTTGTGGTGATAGCCTCCGGTCCTCTAACCTCGGAAGCTCTTGCGGAGGACATAAGAGAACTTGTGGGTTTTGATTACCTTCACTTCTACGATGCTATAGCTCCTATCGTGGAGGCGGACAGCGTGGACATGTCCAAGGGTTTCTGGGCTTCTCGCTATGACAAGGGGGGTCAAGACTACTTTAATTGCACCCTTACAGAGGAGGAATACAACCTGTTCTATCAGGAGCTTTTAAAGGCGGAGAAGGTCAAACCCAAGGACTTTGAGAAGCTCACCTATTTTGAGGGTTGCATGCCCGTGGAAGAGCTGGCGGAGAGGGGTTACAGAACCCTTCTCTTTGGACCTATGAAGCCCGTAGGGCTTCTGGACCCCAGAAGTGGCAAACAGCCCTTTGCAGTGGTTCAGCTAAGGAAAGAAAACAGGGAAGGAACCCTTCTCTGCCTTGTGGGTTTTGGGCATGACCTACTCAGAGCAGAAAAGAGTTTTTAGCCTTATACCCTGCCTGAGGAATGCGGTCTTTGTAAAGCTTGGCTCCATGCACCGAAACACCTTTATCCAGTCCAACCGCGTCCTAACACCTTTCCTGAACATGAGGAAATACGAAAACCTCTTTTTTGCAGGACAGATAACGGGTGTGGAAGGCTATGTGGCTTCCGCTGCAACCGGTATAATAGCCGGCGTAAACGCAGGAAGGCTGTTCAAAGGCGAAAAGCTTCTTCTACCCCCTGAGGAAACCATGCTGGGTTCTCTCCTGCGATACATAACCACCCGAGAGGGAACCCTCCAGCCCATGTCACCTGTGCTGGGACTTCTTCCCCCTCTCGGTTCAAAAATAAAGAACAGAGAGGAAAGGAAAAGAAGGCTTGCGGAGAGGGCACTTAGGGCTATGGAAAACTGGCTGGAGAGGGAAGGATACGGGAAAGCTTTAACTTGTATTGAAAAAGAGGGTTGACTGAAGAGCCCTTATGGATAGAATAAAAAGGGAAAAAGGAACTGAGCTTGATTTAAACCTTTTACTTTCATGGATAAGAAGTATCCCTCCTACCTGAACCTTGAAGAACGGGATTGGCGAGAAAGGGTAGAGGTCGCCCTTGAGATGCTCAGAGAGTGCAGGGTGTGTCCTCATAGGTGCGGTGTAAACAGGCTGGAAGGGGAAAAGGGTTATTGCAGGACGGGTAGGTATGCTCTTGTAGCCAGCTACTTTCCCCACAGGGGCGAGGAAAAGCCTATAAGAGGTAAGCGTGGCTCGGGCACGGTCTTTTTCTCTCAGTGTAATCTGCGCTGTGTCTACTGTCAGAACTACACCATAAGTCATCTGGGGGAAGGGGAAGAGTTAAAGCCACAGGAGATAGCGGAGGTTTTCCTCACATTGCAAAGGCTGGGCTGTCACAATATAAATCTGGTAAGCCCCTCACATGTGGTGCCTCAGATAGTTGAAGCTCTTTATCTCGCGGTAAAGAAGGGTCTGATGATACCCCTGGTCTACAATACCTCTTCCTACGACAGTCTGGAAAGCCTTAAGCTTTTAGAAGGTATTGTGGATATATACCTTGCGGACTTTAAATACGGAGACAGTCAGAAGGGAAAGAAGTATTCCAAGGTTAAGAACTACTACCAGATAGCCCTTCAGGCGATAAGGGAAATGCACAGGCAGGTGGGTGACCTGATGTTAGACGAGGAGGGTTTGGCGGTTAGGGGAGTTCTAATAAGACACCTTGTCCTTCCCGAAGGACTTGCGGACACCGAGAGAGTGGTTCAGGCTCTGAGGGACCTATCCCCGGGTATGGCTATAAATCTGATGGACCAGTATATGCCTTACTATAGAGCCTACGATTACCCTGAGCTTTCAAGGAGGATAAGCTCAAAGGAATACGAGGAGGCTTTGCGGTTTGCAAAGGGTCTCACACTGATAAGGGACTGATATGGTAAAGCAGAGAGAACCCATAGTAGCCATAGCCACACCCTTTGGTGAGAGCGCCATAGGGGTGGTGAGACTTTCAGGTCTTGGTGTCTGGGAAAGGGTAAGGGAGTTTGTGTCCCTGAAGGCTGAACCAAAGCCGAGATATGCCCACCTTGTAAAGTTAAGAGACCATAAGGGTGAAATACTGGATGAGGGTGTGCTTATCTACTACCCATCACCTAAAAGCTACACGGGAGAGGACATGCTGGAGCTCTTCCTTCACGGAAACCCGCTCATACTCAGGAAGGCTCTTCAGCTTTTTATCTCAAAGGGTGTGAGGCTTGCAGAACCCGGGGAGTTTACAAAAAGAGCCTTCCTCAACGGCAAGATAGACCTCCTGCAGGCAGAAGCGGTGGCGGACCTCATAGGGGCAAGGTCGGAGAGAGCTCTCAGCTCCGCCCAGAGACAGCTTCAGGGTGAGCTCTCCTCTTACATAAAGGCTCTCAGAGACAAGCTTCTTGAGCTTCTTGCCTATGTGGAGGCAGACATAGAGTTTTCGGAGGAAGACATACCAACCCTTAGCAGGGGACAGATGTTAAGCCTTCTGAAGGATGTAAAGGCGGGTATAGAGAAACTGCTCTCCACTGTAAGAACCGGTGAGTTCCTGAGAAGGGGTATAAACTTAGCTATAGTGGGTAAGCCCAATGTGGGTAAGTCTTCTCTTTTCAACGCCCTTCTTGGAAGAGAAAGGGCTATAGTTACCCCCATACCGGGGACCACCAGGGACTTTCTACAGGAAAACCTCACGCTGGAGGGCGTGCCCGTAAACCTGATAGATACCGCAGGCATAAGGCATGCGGAGGACCCGGTGGAAAGGATAGGTGTGGAGAGAAGCCTGGAAAAGCTGAGGAACGCGGACCTGGTGCTTTTTGTGGTGGATGGAAGCAGACCTCCGGAGGAGGCAGACCTGCATGTATACACTCTGGTGAAGGGGCTGGAGCATATGGTGGTGGCAAACAAGGCGGACCTGGGGCTTTGTGAGGAGGTTTTAAAAACTTTTCCAGAAGCCAGAAGTGTCAGTGCATTGAAAGGTGAAGGCATAGAGAAACTGAAGGAAAGCCTTTTGGAGAGACTGGGGCTTCACCTCACCGATAGCCTGCAGGTTTATCTGTCGGTCAGACATGAGGACCTCTTGAAAAAATCGCAGGAAGTGTTAAAATCAGTAATAAACAGGCTGACCGCAGAGGAAGTCTTTCCAGAGATACTCATGTTAGACTTGAGAGAAGCCCTGAGCTATTTGGAAGAAATCATAGGTGTGGTAAGCACCGAGGAGCTCCTCGGTAGCATATTCTCAAGGTTCTGCATAGGAAAATAAAGAGGAGGTTTTAAAAAGATGGAGCAGGTTCAGGAGAAAAAGGTTTACAGCCTTGAAGAGCTCAAAAAGCTCTCCCTTCAGGAGCTTCAGAGGATTGGAAGGGAGCTTGAGCTATCAAGGGTAACGGGGCTCAGGAAGGAGGAGCTCATAGAAAAGATACTCACCGTTCAAGCAAAGGAAGAAGGTCTGAACTTCGTAAAGGGTCTGCTTGAGATACTGCCCGAAGGCTACGGCTTTATAAGAAGTCCGGAGAACAATTACATGCCCAGCTACACGGATGTTTATGTGGCACCTTCACAGATAAAAAGGTTTGGTCTCAGGACGGGCGATACAATCATTGGCTTTGCAAGACCACCTCAGGAGAAGGAAAAGTATCAGGCACTTCTAAAGATTGAGTCCGTCAACGGACTTGCACCGGAGCCGGAGGTGCTTAGGACAAGACCCTATTTTGAAAAACTCACCCCCTACCATCCTACCGAAAGGTTCAACCTTGAAACCCTGCCCACCGAGCTTTCCACCAGGGTCATAAGTCTTATCGCACCCATAGGTAAAGGTCAGAGGGGTATGATAGTGGCTCCACCAAAGGCAGGAAAGACTGTTCTACTCCAGAAGATAGCCAAGGCGCTCATAGCCAACCACCCGGAGGTGCATCTCATCATACTCCTCATAGACGAGCGCCCTGAAGAGGTTACCGAGATGCGTCGTATTGTGGGAGAGGGTGCGGAGGTGGTGGCATCCACCTTTGACGAGCCACCGGAGAGACACATGCAGGTGGCAGAGCTGGTGGTGGAAAAGGCAAAAAGACTTGTGGAACTCAAGCAGGATGTGGTCATACTCTTAGACTCTATGACGCGTTTTGGCAGGGCTTCCAACGCGGTCACTCCACCCACAGGAAGAGTGCTGACCGGTGGTATAGAGGCGACCGCTCTACAAAGACCTAAGAAGTTCTTCGGCGCCGCAAGGAACATTGAAGAGGGTGGGTCGCTGACCATTATAGCCACCGCACTTATAGAGACGGGTTCAAAGATGGACGATGTGATATACGAAGAGTTCAAAGGCACGGGTAATATGGAAATACATCTGGACAGGAGGCTCATGGAAAGGCGGATTTTCCCCGCCATAAACATAGAAAAGTCCGGGACCAGGAAAGAGAACTCCTCCTTTAGGACGGGAACTCCAGAGAACCTGGGTTCTTCGGAAGTTCCTTGCCACTATGGATGCAATAGAAGCCATGGAGTTTCTTCTTGATAAGCTCAAGAAGTTCAAGACAAACAGAGACTTCCTCAAGGCTATGCATTCATGATAAGCCTTACCGAGTATCAGAAAACCCTTGGCAAAAGAGAGCCAAAGCCGGTAAACCTCTTGCATGGCGAGGAAGAGTATCTTATAAAGACTTTTTTGGACAAGTTGAAGGAGCTCTACAGGGTGAGGGTGCTCTGGGGAGATGAGCTTACACTTCAGGATTTTGAAAAGTTGGCGCTCACAGGAGGCATCTTTGAGAGAGAAGAGACCCTCTTTGTCTATAGGTCTATGGAGTTCTTCAGAGGTATAAGGGACCATAAGCAGTTCCTATCCCTGCTTGAAAGGATAAGGAGTAAGAAGGTTTTCTTCTGTGTGGAGACAAAGCTTACGGAGAAGGAGCTCCAGAAGGAGCCCTTTCGTAGTCTTTCAAGGATTGGGGAGGTTATAAGTGCAGGAAGGCTTGATAAGAAAAGAATTAGAGAAATGGTAAAGAAGAAATTTCAGAATGGGGGTATAGAGCTGGAAGAAGGGGCACTGGACTACCTTCTTGAAGCCCTCTCCTATGACCTTATGCTTTTGAAGGGTGAAACGGACAAGCTCCTTCTTTACGGAGCATCTCACCTTAGCCTTGAGGATATAAAAAGGGTTGTCTTTGTCCAGAGGGAGATGAACCTTTTTGACTTTCTTGATGGTATACTCCTGAAGGATTACCAGAAGGCTATTGAAGCCCTCGACTCGAGCCTGCGGGCTGGAATTCATCCCCTTCAGCTCTTTACCCTTCTGGTCAACTCCACCCTCAAGCTATACACCGCAAAGGTGCTGCTGGAGGAGGGTAAAAAAACAGAGGAAGCCCTCGCCCTTGTGGACATAAAGCACACCCTTCAGGTCCTGAACTTTAAAAGATATATGGAGAGGAACTCGAAGGAAGAAATCTGGTCTTTACTCGAGAGGCTTCAGCTTCTTGACCTGACCATAAAGGTTTACTATTCGGACCCAGCCCAGTCCATCAGAAACTTTGTGGTAGAATACATGCTCCATGAGAAAGGTGCATACCATACGGCAGACGCGAGAGACCAGAGTGGATTTGAAGCTGAACCTTGAAGGGGAAGGTAGCTACAGGGTTCAGACGCCCGTGGGTTTTTTCACCCACATGATGGAAACCCTGGCAAGGCATGGCAGGTTTGACCTGGAACTTTTGGCGGAGGGTGATGTGCACGTCTCTCATCATCACACGGTGGAGGATGTGGGTATAACCCTTGGTATGGCTTTCCTTCAGGCTCTTGGAGACAAGAGGGGTATAAACCGGTATGGCTACGCCATCGTTCCCATGGACGAGGCGCTGGTTATGGTAAGTATGGACCTTTCAGGAAGACCTCTTTTCTTTTACGAGGACCTGGGGCTGAGGGGCAAAATCACAGAATTTGACTTTGAACTCATATGGGAATTCTTCAAGGGCTTTGCCCTTGAAAGCAAAAGCACCCTCCACATAAGGGTTCTGTCTGGTAAGCTCCTCCACCATGTGGCGGAAGCCTGCTTTAAAGCCTTTGCCCTTAGCCTCCGGCAGGCGGTTAGCCTTTCGGGTGGTGGTATACCCTCCACAAAGGAGAGCCTGTAACTACTCGTTAACTATAAAGCCGTATATATTCACACCCTTTAGCCTTGCCAGCTCCCTCTGGGCTTCTTCTTTGCTGTTGAAGACACCATAAAAGACTTTAAATATGCCCGAGCTTTCCACAACCGTAATGTCTCTCAGTCCAAGCTCCTTCTCCAGCTTGTCCTTCCAGGCTCTCGCTAGACTTGCGGAGGAGAAGGCACCCACCTGTATCCTGTAAGCCTTACCTCTGGACTGGGGGTTTTCCTGTGCTGTCTCTCTAAGAGAGACTTCGGGCGTTGCAGGGAGCTCCGGGGTTTTTTCCTGCTGTGGTTGTCTTTCCTTTTCTACCCTCTGCACCAACCTTGCCTGCTCCGCTATAAGCACCTGGCTCAGAAGGTCGTAAGCCTGAGACCTGAGCTGTGGACTGGTCTGTTTTTCCTCCAGAACCCTTTTCAGGTAGCTTTTGGCGGATGCGTAGTTACCCAGCATGTATTCTACCCGGGCCATGCTCAGGTCTATGTTAGGGTTAACCAGCCCATTGTTTATAAGGTTTAGATACACATTTTTTGCGGAGCTGTAGTCTCCCTCGCTCTCGTAAGCCTGGGCAAGTTCGAGCTGGGCATCCACAAACATGGGGTTGTAGGCGGTCGCCCTTCTTAAACTGTTTATGTATTCTTTTGGGTTACCCATCGCCTGATAAACTTTGCCAAGGTAGTAAAAAGCCATATGTTTCTGAGGAAAGGCTTCGTCCTCAAGAACTTCTCTGAGTATGCTTATAGACCTTTCGTATTGTCGCTGTCTGTAGTAGAGGACACCAAGGTTCAGCTTTGCCTCCGTGTAAGTCTTTTCCACCTGAAGAGCTCTCAAGAAGGCAGCCTCCGATTTCTGATATTCCTGCACTTCCATGTAAGCAAGTCCAAGAGCGTTCCAGACCTTTGGCTCACCGGGCGCAAGCTGGGAAGCTCTGAAGAAATTGGCTATGGCTTCCGAATAGTTCTTCGCCATGTAGGAGGACATACCAAGGTCGTAGTAGTATTGCCACTGGCTCTTCCCCCTCTCCTCTTCCCTTACCGCGCAGGAAAAGAGCAGAAATAGGAGTAAAAAAAGTCTTATCATTGCTTCAGAACCGCACCACCAAAGGTCTTTCTAAGTTTGCCGAGCTCCAGATTTATGTTGTCCGTGCGAAGGGTGAGCCTTACCTTGTAGAAGTTGTCTTCCTCCACAAGTTTTACCTCATATCCCATAGCCCTCGCCCTTTCTATTACCCTGTTTGCCCTTTCTCTATCTTTAAAAGCCCCTATCTGCACCGTGTAGACCTTTACCTCTCTCTTCTCCTGCATCTTAGCTTTTGGTTCCTTCTGCTTCTGTTCCAGCTTTTCCTCTTTAATCTTCTGGGCTATCAGGTCCTTCCGCTCTTTCTCTGCGGTTTTCTTAGGTGGCTCTTCTTTCTTCTGCTCCGGAGCTCCCCCTTTAAGCTCCTCAGTCGTTTTTCTGGAGGTGTCCTTCTGTTCTACTGGAGGCTTTTCCTCCTTCCGGATGGCTTCTCCTTCCTTTAAGGGGGTTTCCTTGGGTTTTGGTGCGGGCTTTACCACAAGGGGTGGGGGTTGAGCCCTTTCTTCCCTACTTTTCAACCACTCGTTGAGGCCCAGATAAAAGAAAACCAGAGCTACAAGAACTCCGAGCAGTATTATGAGCCTTTCTCTTTTCACCTTTACCCTCCTTCCAGAATAATTATAAACCCGCAAACCATTTTACCGTTTTTTCTAAACCTTCCTCGAGCGATATGCGAGGAGACCATTGCAAGAGCCTCTCCGCCTTACCCACATCGGGGCATCTCCTGGGTGGGTCTTCGGGTCTGGGTGGCAGGAACTCTAACTCGGAGGTGGACCGGGTGATATGTATTATCTTTTGGGCGAGCTCTCTTATGGTCACCTCCTCCGGGTTTCCCAGATTTACCACCTGACCGGAGAGCCCCTCGGCCACCGATAGCCTGAAAAGCCCCTCCACCAGGTCTTCTATATAGCAGAAGCTCCGGGTCTGAGAACCATCTCCATAAAGAGGTAAGGGTTTGCCTTTCAGAGCTCTATCTATAAAGGTGGGTATAACCCTGCCATCTCCCCTTCTCATCCTCGGTCCGTAAGTGTTAAATATTCTGGCAATCCTCACATCAAGACCGTGCTCTCTGTGGTAAGCCATGCAAAGCGCCTCGGAGAACCTCTTGGCTTCGTCGTAGACGCTTCTGGGACCTACCGGGTTCACATGTCCCCAGTATTCTTCCTTTTGTGGATGCACCTGTGGAGAGCCGTAAACCTCCGAGGAGGAGGCAAGGATGTAGCGGGCTCTTTTTAGCTTTGCAAGCCCCAGGGTGTTAAGGGTTCCGAGAGAATCCACCTTCATGGTATGTATAGGGTGGTTCATGTAGTCTATGGGTGAGGCGGGACAGGCGAGATGGACCACAAGGTCCACGGGACCTTCCACATATATGTAGTTGACCACATTGTAGTGAACAAAATGGAAAGCCCTATCTCCAAAAAGGTGGGCTATGTTGTCCGGTGAGCCGGTGAGGAAGTTGTCCATCCCTATGACCTGAAAGCCTTCTTTTAAAAACCTCTCGCAGAGATGCGAGCCTATGAAGCCAGCAACTCCGGTGATAAGCACCCTCATCTTCCTACCGGATAATACTCGAAGCCCATAGCCCTGATTTCCTGAGGTTCAAAAAGGTTTCTTCCATCTACGAGAACAGGGAGCTCCATAAGGCTTTTTACCCTTTCAAGGTCTGCTTTCTGAAACTCCTCCCATTCGGTCAGTATGAGAAGGGCGGAGGCACCTTCTACTGCGGAGTAAATGTCCCTTGCATAGCTAACCTGACCACCCTCAGGAAAGATAAGTCTGAAATTTTCCATTGCCTTGGGGTCGTAGAGAGATAGGCTTGCACCTTCTTTCAGTAGCATCTCCACCACTTTTAAGGAAGGTGCTTCTCTTATGTCGTCAGTGTTTGGCTTGAAGGAAAGCCCCCACACCCCCAGCTTTTTATCCTTCAGGCTCCAGAGGGCACCTTTAACCTTTTCCACAAACTTCCTCGGTCTTTCCTGATTTATCTTTTCCACCTCTCTCAGTAGCCCAAAGTCCAGCCCATAGTCCTGAGCCATCCTTATGAAGGCTTTCACATCCTTGGAAAGCAGGAACCGCCATAGCCAACCCCTGTGTTCAGAAAAGCTCTGATACGCCTGTCATAACCTATGCCCTCCGCCACCAGCTTTACGTCCGCGCCCGCCTTCTCACACAGGTCAGCCACCATGTTTATAAAGGATATCTTCATGGCAAGGAAGGAGTTGCTGGCATGCTTTATAAGCTCAGAGGTGGCTGGGTCCGTGTAGATTATGGGACAGTCAAAGTCTCTATAAAGTTCCTCAAATATCCTCTTCGCTCTTTCGCTTTCCACACCCACCACGATGCGGTCTGGTTTCAGGAAATCCTCTATGGCGGAGCCCTCTCGTAGAAACTCGGGGTTTGAAGCCACATCGTAAGGTATGCTCTTGTCCCTCAGGTATCTCTGCACCGTCTTCTTTATTAGCTTGTGGGTGTTTATGGGCACGGTGGACTTCTCCACCAGCAACCTGTAGGAATTCATCAGCTTTGCGGTCTCACGAGCCACTTCCTCCACCTGAGAGAGGTCTGCGGAGCCGTCCGGTCTCTGCGGTGTCCCCACACAGATAAAGATGACCTCTGAAAACTCAAGTCCTTCCTTGAGGCTTGTGGTGAAGGATATACGCCCTTCTCTTAGGTTTTCCTGCAAGATTTCCTCAAGACCCGGCTCGTATATGGGAGACCTGCCTGCCTTCAGGAGCTCCACCTTTTTAGGAATTTTTTCAACCAACTTAACCTGGTGTCCCAGATGGGCAAAGCACACGCCCGTGGTGAGACCCACATAACCTCCACCGACCACCGTTATCCTCATGACTACATCCTCTCCGGTGCTTTTATTCCAAGCAGTTCGAAAGCCTTTTTGAGGGTTATCTCCACACCTTTGAAGAGGGCAAGCCTGGAAAGCATAAGACTTCTGTCCTCCACCATGACCCTGTGGTGGTTGTAGTAGTGGTGAAAGTCCTTTGCCAGTTCTATCAGAGAGTAAGTTATCAGATGGGGTGAAAGGTTCTGAAGCACACTCTCATAAACATCTCTGAGCCCAAGACATCTTTTTATCAGCTTCAGGTCTTCCTCGGAGTTGAGGTTTTCTATGTAGGGGGTCAGGTCTTCCCCATCTGCATCCAGACTATACCTTTCCCTGACCTCCCGGAATACGCCCCTTACCCTTGCATGGGCATACTGCACATAGAAAACGGGGTTTTCAGAGGTCTTTTTCTTTACAAGGTCTATGTCAAAGTCCAGAGGTGTGTCGCTGTCTCTGGTAAGGAAGATAAACCTAACCGCATCAGTGCCCACCTCCTCAAGGAGCTCCTGAAGGGTCAGGAACTCTCCGGTCCTTTTTGACATCCTCACCTCCTGCCCTCCACTTAGAAGCCTTACCATCTGCACAAACTCCACCCTCAACCATCCTTCAGGAACCCCAAGAGCCTTCAGGGCACCAACAAGCCTTCTTTCATAGCCATGGTGGTCCGCACCCCAGAGGTTTATAACCCTGTCAAAGCCTCTTTTAAACTTGTCCCAGTGGTAGGCTACGTCGGAGGCAAAGTAGGTATAGGAGAGGTCAGACTTCCTCAGAACCCTGTCTTTGTCGTCGCCGAAGGCGGTGCTCCTAAACCAGAGAGCTCCCTCCTGTTCATAGACATAGCCCCTTTCCTCAAGGAGTTTCACAACCTCTTCCACAAGCCCACTCTGGTAAAGGCTTTTTTCACTGAACCAGCGGTCAAACTCCACGCCCATAAACTCTAAAGTTTCTCCTATGTCCTCCAGAAGCCTCCGGTGGGCGTAGTCCTTTGCCAGGTTTATAGCCTCTTCCTGAGGAAGATGGAAAAGTTTGTCTCCGTAAAAAACCCTCAGGTCTCTGGCAAGCCTTATCACATAGCTCCCCCTGTAGCCTTCTCTCTCAAATACCCCCTTAAGACCTTCCTCCTCTCTACCGTAAAGCTGGTAGTATCGGTAAAGCACCGAAAGCCCCAGCATATGCACCTGATTGCCTGCATCGTTTATGTAATATTCTCTGTAAACCCTGTAACCGAACTCCTTGAGGACCCTGCTCAGAACATCACCCACAACCGCCCCCCTGCCGTGACCTACATGGAGGGGACCAGTGGGGTTGGCGCTCACAAACTCCAGCTGTAAGTATAGGGGTTTATCCACAGGTCTAAAGAAGTATTCACCCTTCTCCTTCAGGAGCTTCCTGAACTCTTCTTTAAGAAGTTGGGGTTTTAGGCGAAAGTTTATAAAGCCGTTGACCGCCTCCGCAAGGAAACCCTCCTGCGGTAGTCTGTCCACTATCTCCTGAGCTATCTCTCTGGGGTTTTTCCTCATCTCCCTTGCCAGCAGGAAAGCCACATTGGTGGAGTAGTCTCCGTGACTTTCCTCTCTGGGTGGTGTAAGGGTAAAGCCTTCAGGAACGCAGTTGCAGACCTTTTGCAGGACTTCTTTTAGAGAAGATAGGACAACATCCTTCATCTACTATATTCTAACATACCTCTGGCATTGGCTTTCCACGCAGGTAGCCTTGCACATAAACATATGTCCTGAAGGAGCTCTTCCTCTCCTCCGCCATCAAATCTTTGAACTCTGTTAAACCTTTTGGGTGTTTGACAAAAGCTTGCTAATTTTCTGAAAGACTTTAGTAAAAAACAAAATGAAATAACTGCCTTGAAATTAACACATCTGCGGTAACATAGTTAATCCTATGCGTGCAACTCTGAAGGTTTCAGGAATGACCTGTGTCAACTGCGCCCGGGCTGTGGAGATAGGCTTGAAAAAGCTGAAGGGCGTGGAAGGGGTTAAGGTTTCCTTTGAACTTGGTAGCGTGTGGGTGGATTATAGGGAAGAGCTCCTGGACCTGCAGCAGATAAAGAATGTGGTAGAGTCTCTTGGCTACAGGGTTGAGGAGATAAGGGGAAAGAGCAGGAAGGGGGAGGTGCTTGCCCTTTGCTGGGTTCTGAGCCTTACCCTCATGGCTCTTATGTTCTGGCAGAGCTCTTACAGTCTTTTCCTTCAGGCAACTCTTTCTGTTTTCCTTCAGGTGGTAGGTGGCTACAGCTTTTACAGGGGTGCCCTGAACTCTTTGAGGGCTGGAATAGGAAACCTGGACCTTCTCGTGGCTCTTGGCAGCACCTCCGCCCTTCTCTACAGCCTCCTTTCTCTCATAGGTCTTCTGCCCGGAGAACCCTTTTTTGAAACCTCCGCCTTTCTCATAACCTTCCTCCGGACAGGTAAGTTTCTGGAAGATTGGGTCAAGGCAAAGGCACTCAGGAGCCTTAGAGAGCTCTTTTCTTTACAAGCCACAAAGGTAAGGGTCTTTAAAGGTGGCAGGGAAGAGGAAAAGTCTCTTCAGGAGGTCTTCGTAGGGGACACCCTGCTACTTAGAACCGGCGATATGGTGCCTGTGGATTGCAGGTTGCTCGAGGGTGCCCTTGAGCTGGACGAGTCTCTCGTGACAGGTGAGAGCCTACCCGTGAAGAGGTCGGAGGGTGAAAGACTGGTGTCAGGTAGTCTGGTGGTCTCGGGCTTTGGGAAGGCAAGGGTGGAAAAGACCTTCGGCAGTAGCTACGCAAACCTTCTGGTGAGACTTGTGGAAGAGACACTAAGTAAAAGACCAAGAATACAGCGCTTTGCGGACAGGCTCTCTCACCACTTTGTTCAGGGTGTGCTCCTTCTTTCGGTCCTGGTCTTTCTTTTCTGGTATGTAAAAACGGACGACCCCCGGACAGCTCTTAACTTTTCCCTTGCGGTGCTGGTAATTTCCTGTCCCTGTGCCTTTGGCATAGCGGTGCCCCTTGCGCTGGTCTTCGGTCTTTTGAGAGCTCAGAGAAGAGGGCTTTTAATAAAAGACCCATCAGCCTTTGAAAAGGATGTGGACGTGCTCGTTCTTGACAAAACCGGCACTTTGACGGAGGGGAAACCCCGACTGATAAAATACAGCCTTAGAGAGGAGGGAGTGCTAAAGCTGGTTTGTGGTATGGCGAGGGTTTCCAACCATCCCTATTCTCTTGCTCTCAGAGAGTTCTGCCTTTCAAAGGGGATAGAGAGTGAGAACCTGCAGGAATGCAGAGAGGAGGCGGGTGTGGGCGTTCTGTGGGGAGAATACCTGCTGGGAAGGTCAGAGGGGGGAGAGGTAGCCCTCTACAGGAAGGGCTCAAAACTGGCGGAGTTTTTCTTTGAGGATACCCTGAGGAAAGGCGTGGAGGAAACCCTCAACTTTCTCAGGTCAAAGGGTGTTGAGGTCTTTATGCTTACCGGAGACAGAAAAGACAGGGCGAGGGCTGTGGCGCAGATGCTGGGCATAAAGGAGTTTACCGCAGAAGCCAGACCGGAGGACAAGCTTGTCAAAATAAGAGAGCTCAAAAACAAGGGTCTGAGGGTTGGGCTTGTGGGTGATGGTATAAACGACGCCCCGGCCATGGCAGAGGCAGATATAGCCTTCGCTCTTGGCTCCGGCACAGACATGGCAAAGAGGGCGGGAGATGTGGTTCTTCTGAGAGGTATAGAGGGGTTGGTCGCCTTCTTTGAGGAGAAGGAAAGGACCATGAGGAGGATAAAAGAAAACCTTTTCTGGGCTTTCCTTTACAACCTTCTCGGCATCCCTGTGGCTGCGGGACTTCTTTATAGCAAAGGTATTCAGCTTAAACCGGAGATGGCGGGGCTCATGATGGCTTTCTCTTCCCTGAGTGTGGTCTTGAATTCCCTAAGGAAGTAGTGTATAATAAGCAAACTGTTAGGAAGGAGGTTGGTATGGCGCTCAGGATAAGGGTTTCCAGATATGGAAGGAGACACCACCCCATATACAGGGTTGTGGTGGCTGACGCAAAGGCTCCAAGGGATGGAAAGGTGGTGGATGTTATAGCCACTTACGACCCGGTTGACAAAAGGCTTATAGAGGTTAAAGAGGAAAAGTTAAAGGACTGGCTCCAGAAAGGGGCGGAGATAACCGATAGGGCAAAAGCCATACTCAGGAACGCAAAAATACTCTGACAGGAGGTAGACCATGAGCCAATTAAGGGACATCGTGGAGATTACCGCAAAATCTCTGGTAGACAACCCTGAAAGGGTAAACGTGCAAGAAATAGAGGGGGAAAAAACGGTAGTTATCGAGCTAAGGGTGGACAAGGCGGACCTGGGCAAGGTTATAGGCAGGGGTGGTCGTATAGCCAGGTCTCTGAGAACCATCCTTTCCTCCATGGGTAGGAAGATAAACAAAAGGGTAGTTCTTGAAATACTTGAGTAGTTTATAATAATTTTCCATGGGAAGGACCATAAAGATGGCCGAGTCCCCCATGGAGGGGCATCCTGATAAACTGGCGGACCTCATAGCGGATGCCCTGTTGGATGAGTTTCTTAGAAAAGACGCTTACAGCAGGGTCTCCATAGAGATACTCCTTCTTTCAGGCATGACCTTTGTGGCGGGTCATGTGTCCACGGAAGGCTATGTGGACATACCCGGTGTGGTCCGAAAAACCATAAAAGAAATAGGATACAGCAGACCAGACTATGGTTTTGATGCGGATACCTCTGCGGTCATAACCTCCATAGAGGAGCAAAGCCCTGAGATAGTCTTGGGTATATCCTCAGAAGGAGCCGGCGATACCGCTACCGTGGTGGGTTATGCCTGCACGGACACACCCGGCTATATGCCCCTTCCCATAAGTCTTGCTCATGCACTCTCAAAGAAGGTTTCAGAGCTCAGAAAGTCAGGGAGAGCTCCCTTTCTGCGTCCGGATGGCAAGGTGCTTGTCACTGCAGTCTACGAAGAGCAAAAACCCCTTTTTGTCAAGGACATTATAGTCTTCTGTCAGCACGACCCGGACACTTCCTTAGAAAAGCTGAGAGACTTCATAGTGGAGGAGGCGGTCAAAAAGGTCATTCCTCAGTCTCTCATTCAGAAAGAGACCAGAATTCTGGTTAATCCTTCCGGAAGGTTTGTGCTTGGTGGTCCTGCGGCAGATGCGGGTCAGACAGGAAGAAAGATTGTGTCCGATGCCTACGGAGATGTGGCTTACTCAGGTGGAAGTGCTTTCTCCGGTAAAGACCCCACAAAGACAGACAGAACCGCCTCTTACATGGCGAGGATGATGGCAAAGCACGTGGTCGCAAGCGGTCTTGCGGACAGATGCATGGTTCAGATGGCATACGCCTTTGGCATGAGCGAGGTCATAGCCTTTGATATAGAAACTTATGGAACTGAGAAGGTAGAAAAAGAAAGGATAAGAGAAAGACTTCTTGAGGTCTTCCCCACAAACCCCAAGAGCATGATAACTTTTCTGGACCTTAGAAAACCCATATACAAACAGACCGCCTGCTACGGACACTTTGGAAAGGAAGAGCTCCCTTGGGAAAAGCTTATAAAAGTAGAAGAGCTCTCAGAGCTCAAGCAGTAAGTCCAGATAGACCGCACCACCAAAAGCACATATCTCTTTACCCAAATTCCTATATAGCCCATCGTATCTGCCACCCCCTGCCACAGGTTGACCTACCCCACGATGGTAGAACTCAAAGACAAGCCCGGTGTAGTAGCCCTTCGGTCTTATCTCCGAAAGGTCAAAAACCACATTCAGACCTTTTAGTTTCTTTGCTACTTCTTTTAACCTCTCACATCGATGTGAAAACTCAGGGTATTTTCTTCCAAAGTCCTCAAGCACTTCGGGACCTCCGTGAGAAAGAAGAAGGTCTTTAAGTGGAAGAATATCGTGCAAAAGAGAGAAGTTCTTTTCCATAAGGGCTCTTCTGTAGGACTGCCCGTGCTCTGCAAGAAGGCTTTCCACTATGCTCACGTCTCCGAGGCTCAGAGTGAGCTCTTCCATACCACAAGCCCTCAGAAAGTCTCCGATAGCCTGCAAAACCTCCACCTCCGCTTCTACAGAAGGGTCTCCCAGAAGTTCCACGCCAACCTGGTAGCTCTCGAGCTCCCCAGCAGGTGAAAAGGTATTACCCCAGTAAAAAACTCTGAGTGGAAGATGCAGTTCCTTTTGAAGGCTCAAAAAGCGCGCAAGGCTCAATGTCCAGTCCTTTCGCAGACAGAGCAGACCACCATCCTGAAGACTGCTTACAACAAAAGGTGTTTCACCGTATACTTCCTGAATGTATACTTCAAGGGAAGGAAGCACAATAAAGCGATAGTCTTTGAAAACCTCGCAGGCTCTTAGAAAAAAGACCTTCAACCTTTCTGAGTCCTCGAAGTTAAAGAACCTTTCCTGAGGTGGAATTATTTTCATTTACTTTATAAGCTCGCCCATCTTGAATATGGGCATATACAGAGCTATAAGAATGGTGCCAACCACACCACCTATAAACACCATAAGCATAGGCTCTATGAGCTTTATCATACCTTCCACTGCTTTATCAAATTCGTCTTCGTAAAATCTCGCTATAGTATCAAGCATATCGTCAAGCCTACCTGTATCTTCGCCTACCCTCACCATTGCAACTATAATTCTCGGAAACATGCGCGTCCTTTCCAGAGCTCTATACATAGGTTCTCCTTCAACCACACTCTTTTTGGCAGAATCAAGCGCCTCTTTTATAACTACGTTTCCTGTTACCTGACCTGCTATTTCAAAAGCTCTCTCCAAAGCCACACCGCTGGAAAAGAGCGTTGCCATGGTTCTTGCAAACTTAGCCATCGTGCTTTTCATAACGAGCTCACCCATCTTTGGAGCTCTAAGCATAAAGGTGTGAACTATCTTCTTAAATTGATAATTTTTTTTCATAAGAAATCTGAAAGTAAAGGTAAAACCTACTATAAGAGCCAGAATGTAAGGTAAGCCGGACCTTATAGCGTTGGAAGCTGCTATGAGCATCTGGGTAGGAAGAGGAAGCTCCCCACCGAAAGAGCTGTAAATCTGTGCAAAAGTAGGCACGAGAAAGTATAGTATTCCCGTAACTATAGCGGTAGCCACTATAATCACAAAGGTAGGATAGAAGGAAGCACTTTTTATCTTACCTTTTATCATAGCCATCTTCTCGTAGTAATCCGCAGCTCTTATGAGGGCTATATCAAGGTTACCCGTTTCCTCACCTACTTTTATCAGATTCACTATAAACTCAGGGAACACATTGGGAAATCCTGACATGGAAGTGGACAAGGATTTTCCTTCGCTAACCATCTGAGCAATCTTTACGCTGGCATCCTTGAGCCTTCTATCAGGAAGCTGTTCTCCGAGGATTTTGAGAGCATCTATGATGTTTAAGCCTGCATTTATCATGGTGCCGAGCTGTCTGCAGAATATGGAAAGGTCTCTGTCTTTTACTCCACCGAGACGTATCTCCAGGGATAAGCCTTTCTTCCCTTCGTCAATTCTAATGACTTCTATAAGACTCAATCCCTTTTGCTGTAATTCTACTAAAAGAGCTTCCTCCGTAGGATAATTAGCTTCCCTTTCCACAAAGGAACCGCGTTCATCAAAGGCTTTATATCTGAACTTTGGCATGGCTTAAACCTTTCCAAGCATTCTCTCAAGCTCCCTTGGATCAGGCGAGTATTTGAAAGCGTCCTCCGGGGTTATCAACCCAGTTCTCAATAGCCCATACAGAGACTGGTTCATAGTCTGCATACCTGTTTGAGCCTGGCCGCTCTGCATGATAGAGTATATCTGCTGAAGTTTGTTCTCTCTTATGAGGTTTCTTATGGCGGTGTTTGGTATAAGCAGTTCGTAGGCAAGAACCTTTCCACCACCCTTTTTTGGCAGAAGTCTCTGAGATATAACTCCCTGAAGCACAAAAGAGAGCTGTATTCTTATCTGTTCTTGCTGTTCGGCCGGAAAAACATCTATTATTCTGGTAATGGTGGATATGGCGGTATTCGTGTGTAGAGTTCCGAAAACAAGGTGACCTGTCTCCGCAGCTCTGATGGCTGTCTCAATGGTTTCAAGATCTCTCATCTCACCTACGAGTATCACATCCGGATCTTCTCTGAGCGCTGCCTTGAGAGCATCCGCAAAGCTACGCACATCTTCGTTCAGTTCTCTCTGGTTAACAAGGCTTTTATTGTGCTGAAAGACATATTCAATTGGGTCTTCCACGGTTATTATGTGATGTTGAAAGTTTTGATTGATATAGTCTATCAGAGATGCAAGAGTGGATGTCTTTCCCGAACCGGTAGGTCCGGTAACAAGGACAAGACCCATACTTTTATGACACAGCTCAAGAACCTTTTCTGACAAACCCAGTTCTTTTATGCTCATTATTTTGCTGGGCAATCTTCTGAAAACCGCCGCAATAGACCCTCTCTGGAAAAACACATTAGCTCTAAACCTGCCAAGGTCTTTAACACCAAAGGAAAAGTCCACCTGGTTTTTTTCCTCCAGAATCTTTCTATGCTTTTCGGACATGACGGAGTAGGCAAGCCTTTGAGTCATTTCAGATGTAAGGACAGGATATTCCATTAGCTGGACTATTTTTCCATCTATACGCAGAGAAGGTCTTGCACCTGCGGTTATGTGAATGTCAGAAGCTCTGTGCCGGACAGCTTTCTGAACTATGTCTATAATTTTAACCTCACCTTGAACACCTGCCATTTTTTCCGTTGGGGTCATTCTATTCCTCCTCTTAAAAAATTATATACCTCGGGTAAGAAATTGGAAGAACATATAGCCCCCTGTTCAAACAGTAGGAGAAAGTATGTGGCTTAATTTCTCGTCCGGTGTAACTCTGGTATTATCTAAATATATGGACATATTCGTGCTTGATACCAGCGTTTTTACCAATCCTGATATTTACAGCCAGTTTGAAAAGGACCAGATAGGTGCGATAGAAAACTTTTTGTCCTTGGCTTCTCATAGCAGAATGCAGTTTTACATGCCTACCTCCGTGTATGAAGAGCTTAGCAGGATGGTGGAGCTGGGAAGTCTGAAGCCGAAGTTTGAGATGGTGGTGAGAATACGTTCACCCAAAAGGTTTAACCTTATGGTGCCTGCGGGGTTCATGTATGAGTTTATAGAGGAAGTGCGATACAGGATAAACAAGGGTTTGCGTATAGCGGAGGAGCATGCCAAGGAGGCGGGGAAGCTCTCAGAAAGCGATGTTGGAAAGCTCATAAACAAGCTCAGGGAAAGATACAGGGAAGCTCTCAGAACCGGCATTATAGACAGCAAAGAAGACCTGGATGTCCTGCTTTTAGCCTACGAGCTGGATGGTATTCTCGTCTCAGGCGATGAGGGTCTGAGGAGCTGGGCGGACAAGGTAGGTATAAAGCTCATAGATCCAAGGAGCTTCAGGTTTATAATTGAGAGCTCCACCATAAGGTCTTAGTCTATAAGAGAACCCCCGCTAAGAACATGTCCAAGCAGACCTGTCATGTTTAGAAAAACCTTTTCAAACTCAAGAATCCAGAAGTCTCCTTCTTTCTGAAGTGAAATCTGGTTTACCTGTATGTGTGCGGATGCATGCCTTATCTGTTCAAAAAACATAAGAGCTCTTTCCCTCCTTCTAAATCTGCATCTGAACACTCTGCTGACTTTTCCCGTTTCCTTTGCCATCTTGCATGCCTGAAAAAGACCGGAGAGAAAGGCTTCTCCCAGCTCTCTGTAAAGGGCTTCGTCCTTGTAAAGTCCTTCCTCCTCCACAAACAGGGTAAGCCTCAAAAGCCTGTTGGTGTAATAGTCCGATGGAAGACCTAAAAGGTTCAAAGAAGTTATTCTTATGTCATTCAGGTTGGCGTAGCTGGTTATGTATTTGACCCTCTTGTCTCTTGGTGAGTCTTCTTTAAGCACAACACCTTCTCTTTTCTCTTCGTTTAATCTGCGTAGCAAAGCCTTAAGCTCTTCTATCTGGTGTATCTCAAACCTTCCGAACCTTTCCACGCTGAGCAGGTCATACTCTTCTATGAGCCTCAGCTTTTCTCTGTAAGGCAGAAAGTCCTGCCGGTTTTTTAACATTATGTCAAAAAGGAAAAACCTTATATCTTCTTTTACATAGGGTGGGCTCTCTTCCACGTAAGGATTGTCCGGTCCTGCCACTTCCATGCACAGCACAAGGTCAGGATATTTCTGAAAAATCTCAGGATTTACAAAGTCAGGAACTCTGTCGGTGCTGAAAGCACATATGTATCCTCCTCTGGTAAGGGCGTATACAGAGCCCTCATGAAAAAAGACCCTTGTGTTGTATCCGTCTACCTTTTCCTCTACCCAGAAGGCGGTTTCAAACTGCTCTCTTATGCCGGTGGAAAGCTGGAATATCCCTCCTATGTGAGGATAACCCCATATGACTGTATCTTTGAGCAGAACTGTTCCTCTTGGAATGTCTTTAAAATCATCGGTAAACCTCAGATACTCGAGCTCCTGAAAGGTTTCACTTCTGAGCTTTCCTTTCCTGAGAGCTTCTTTCAGAACTTCTTGCGATAGCATAATCACCTTTATTATAATGGCTCGAAAGGAGGTTATAAATGGAAAGGGTGCGTCCTTACGGATATACGCGTAAGCTTGGATGGCTGCTTGTTGTCCTTATCGTGCTTATTGTTCTTATGTTCGTAGCAAATCCGATAGTGATAATTCCCTCCGGTTTTGTGGGTGTAAAAAGAACCCTCGGTAAGATAGACCCCGTTCCTCTGCTTGAAGGTTTGCGTCTTAGAATTCCTTTAATTCAGACCGTGGAAAAGGTGGAAATAAGAACGAGAGCTGTGGAGTTCACAAAAGAAAAGCAAGCTCCCATAAGCTCTCTTTCGAAGGATGGTTTGCCTGTTGTTCTGGACGTGGCAGTGCTCTACAGAGTTGATGGAAAAAGAGCTCCCGCGCTCATAAAAGAGTATGGACCGGACTATGAGGACAAAATCATAAAGCAGATAGTAAGGACTGCGGTAAGGGATGCCATAGCGGTTATGGAGAGCTCTTTAGTCTATCAGGAGAGGACAAAGCTTCAGGAAAAGATAAGTAGCGAGGTAAGACAGCAGCTCTCCAAAAGATACCTGATACTCGAGGATGTGCTTATAAGAGACATCACTCTACCAGAGAGCGTGGTGAAGGCTATCGAGGAAAAGAGAAGGGCTTACGAGGAGGCACAGAGGATGCAGTTTTTACTTGAGAAGGAAAAACTCGAGGCGGAGAGAAAGAAGGTGGAG
>JBCNVH010000061.1:0-3669 GCA_039630295.1 Aquificaceae bacterium
ACCTGCCCTGCAAAGGCAAGGTTCTTCGGAGACATAGAAGACCCAGACAGTGAGGTTTACAAGGTAATAAAGGAACGCAACGGCTTTGTGCTCTTCTCTGACGCTGGGACAAACCCCGGCAACCACTACCTGCCGAGAACAGAAACAAAAGTGCATGTAGACGAGCACATTCTCAAGCATGACAATCCCCTATTTTTGGAAGTCTTAAGAAGACACCATGCAGGAGGTTAAAAGATGCATCCACCCATCTCTTTGATATGGTTTTTCCTAACTGCGGGCGTATCCATAGGTTTGTTTAACTTCACCTACTTCATGGAGTTCCTCACCCTTTTTGGCAAAGGCACGGCTATGCCAAGAGGCGCGGTTTTGGTCTCTCTGGTAATATCTCTGATTCTGGTAGGGCTGGGAGCTGTAGGCGCAAGCTTCCACCTCGGGCACAAGCTCAGAGCATGGAAGGCGATAAAACGTTTTCATACCTCCTGGCTTTCCAGAGAGGCGGTCTTCAGCGGTGCATACGGCTTCACTCTCCTGCTCTATGGTATATCTTACTACCTTAACCTTTCTCCCTACATTCCCAGCACGCTTTTGGTATAACCTTTTACTTGGCTGGCTCTCCGCCTTTTCCACAGCCATGATATACGCCAGCAACAAGTTTGTTCTTGAGTGGAACACCTCTCTGAGCGTGCTTTATTATCTCAATATGTATCTTATGCTTGGCTCTTCTGCTTTCTGGCTCTTCTTTCCACTCACCGGAGTTCATACCCACCTATCTTTTCCTTACTTTCCTCTTTGTCTCTCTCGCTCTTGCCTTCCGCATAGCTTTCAACATAAGGCAGTTTATAATACCGAGACCTACCCTCAACGAAGCCCTCAACCTTCCCCACAACAGACCCATAAGGGTTTTGGATACGGGCACAACCACCGACAACTACTGCACCACCGAGTTCTACTACAGAAAGGGTAAGGAACTCCTGGGTTCGGTGCTACCCGTGGCATACATACTTACCTTTGTGGTGCCCCTCTTTCTTCTGCTCTACTCCTGGATAACGGGTAAATACAGCTATAACCTCTACACTATAACTTTTGCAAGCCTTGTTATAGGTAGTTTTCTTGAAAGGTGGTGCTTTTTTGTGGAGGGTAACCACGTGCAGAACCTTTTCTATGGGCTTTATCCCGAGGAAGGCTACAGGCTCAGGAAGGGTTATATGGAGAGGAAAAGGACGGTTATAAGGCTCTAATACCTACCAGGGAAAGGGTATAACCTCCACCTCTTGCCCTGCCCTTAATTCCTTGACCCCTTCGTATACCACCAGATAACAGTTGGCATCCACATAGGAAGTGAGCATGTGAGATTGGGTCTTGGGCGAGAAATCACAGTAAAGTCTTCCACCCTCTTCCCAGAACTTTGCCCTCACGAACTCCCGTCGCTCCGCCTCTCTCCTTGAGAAATCCCTTACGAGCTGAGCTCTGTAAACAGTCGGTCCACACTTTTCCACACCCTGCATCCTGAGCAGGGCGGGTTTGACCAGAAGGTCAAAAGCCATAAGACAGGAAACGGGGTTTCCGGGCAGTCCAAAAAGCAAGGTTTTGTTCCTTCTTGCAAAGAGCACGGGTTTGGCGGGTTTTATCCTCAGCTTATGGAAAAGCACCTCAAAGCCCATTTCTCTGACAAGCTTCTGCACATAATCCTTCTCGCCAACAGAAACCCCTCCCGTTGTGAGGAACACATCATACCTTTCCACACCCTTCAGTAATCTCTCAATATCCTCCGGGCTATCTCCCACTATACCCAGATGCACCACTTCACAGCCCAGCTCTAAGGCTCTGGCGTAGAGGGCATGGTTGTTGGAGCTCCTTATCTGAGAGGGCTTTTCTATGTTTTCTCCTATATCCCTGACCTCATCTCCCGTGGAAAGCACCGCCACCTTTGGCTTCTGGTATACAGAGACAGAGACCCTGTTTACAGAAGCCATTATGCCTATCTCGTAACCCCTTATGGGCGTTCCCCTTTTCAGTATAAGCTCGCCCTCCTTTAGCTCTTCACCTTTCAGGCGGATGTTGGCACCCTTTTTCAGAGGCTTTTCTACGAGAATATACTCACCTTCCTGCCTTGTAAATTCCAGAGGGACTACCGCATCCGCACCCTCCGGTATGGGTGCGCCCGTAAATATGCGCACCGCAGTTCCCTTATCTACCCTTACGCCCACCTCACCACCCGCAGAAACTTCCCCCAAAAGTCTTAACCTTATGTTTTCACCCTGCAGGTCTTCCGCCTTTACCGCATAGCCGTCCATGGCAGAGTTGTCAAAGGGAGGCTTATCCGAATCTGACCTTATTTCCTCCGCCAGAAACCTTCCCAGAGCCTGCCACAAAAGCACACGCTCTGAAGGAAGAGGACTGATATTCTCCAGAACTATTTTGAGAGCTTCTTCGTAGGGTGTTAGAGCCATAGGTTATATTATAAGCCTTCTATAAAGGTGCTTTCTTAAATAAGGTTGACTGGAGGAAGCTGCGGGTTAAAATAAGAGCAAAAGGGAAAAACTTCAGGGTTTGAACAGGCATGCAGGCGGTGGAAGGCTTCAGTCTTAAGACCTCTCTAAAACCCGCAGGCGACCAGCCAAAGGCTATAAGAGAGCTCCTAGAAAACCTCGAGGCCGGGCTGAAGGAACAGGTGCTTCTGGGTGCCACGGGCACGGGCAAGACCTTTACCATAGCCAACGTGATAGAAAGGTATAACAGACCCACGCTTATCATAGCCCATAACAAGATACTGGCTGCACAGCTATACAGAGAACTCAAGGAGCTCTTTTCGGAGAACGCAGTGGAGTATTTCATCTCCTACTATGACTACTACCAGCCGGAGGCTTACATACCGGAGAAGGACCTCTACATTGAAAAGGATGCCAGCATAAACGAGATACTGGAAAGATACAGACACTCCGCCACCGTCTCGGTGCTGGAAAGAAGAGATGTTATTGTGGTAGCCTCTGTTTCCTGCATTTACGGTCTTGGTTCTCCGGAGGCTTACTACTCCATGAGAGTTTCTCTGGAGGTGGGTGGAAGGGCAAGCCTAAGCAGGCTCACCAGAAAGCTGGTGGAGATAGGCTACGAAAGGAGCGACTATGCTCTGAGGAGGGCAACCTTTGCAGTTAGAGGCAATGCCCTTGAGGTGGTCCCCTCCGACATGGAGGACCAGCTTTTAAGGATAGAGTTCTGGGATGAGGAGATAGAATCCATAACCCTTATGGATGCCCTCAACAGGCACAGGATAAAGGAACTGAAAAAGGTGGTCCTTTTTCCTGCAAGCCACTACGTGGCACCCAGAGACACACTTGAGGAAGCTCTTCAGGAGATAGAGAAAGACCTGAAGGAAAGGGTGGAGTGGTTCAAAACACAGGGCAAGCTGGTGGAAGCACAGAGGTTAAACCAGAGAACAATGCACGACATAGAAATGATTAGAGAGCTGGGACATTGCAAGGGTATAGAGAACTACTCGCGTTACTTTGACGGCAGGAAGCCCGGTGAACCACCCTATACGCTCCTTGATTACTTTCCTGAAGACTTCCTGCTTGTGGTGGACGAATCTCATGTAACCATACCCCAGATAAGGGCTATGTATAGGGGGGACCGTTCAAGAAAGGAAAAGCTGGTAGAATACGGCTGGAGGTT
>JBCNVH010000062.1:0-4538 GCA_039630295.1 Aquificaceae bacterium
CCCGGATAACAGTTTTTCTTGTGCCATATGTATTCCTCTACCCACAGCCAGCCTTGCTTTTTGAGGGCAAGTATAAGCTCTATCACATAAGTGTGCCTCTCTCCCTCCACGACCCTTTCCTTTATGTTGAGGACAAAAGAGCCATCCTCCTTGAGCACGCGGTAGAACTCCCTTGCCCTCGGTAGAAACCACTCCACGTAATGGTCCGGATGAACTCCACCATAGACATTCTTTCGCCTATCCGCATAGGGTGGTGATGTGAAAATGAGGTCCACGCTTCTGTCCGGTATGTGTCTTAGCACATCAAGGCAGTCTCCATGGTAGAGTAGTGTCTTCATGGCTTAAGTATTATACTTCCACAAAAGCACCAGCTCTCCCTTTATCTCTCCCCTTTTCTGGAGCTCCTGAAGAACCTCGGAGAGTTTACCCCTCAAGTATTCCTCATGTATCTTGGTTAACTCTCTTGCCACGCACACCGCTATGTCTCCACCGTAGACCTTTTCCATAGCTTGAAGGCTTTTAACTATCCTGTTTGGAGATTCAAAGGCTATAAAGGTATTATCTGCGCAGGTTTTTAGCCCCTCAAGGAAATTTTCTAAACCTTTTCTTGGAAGGAAGCCCAGAAAGGTAAACCTGTCCGTTGGAAGTCCGGAAGCGACAAGAGCAGCTATTACAGAGCTGGGACCAGGCACAACCTCAACGGGTATGCCTTTCTCTATGCATGCTTTTATAAGCCTGTAGCCGGGGTCAGAGATGGAGGGAGTTCCCGCATCTGTAACAAGGGCAACGTCTTCCTTTTCAAGTAGCTTTAAAACCTTTGGAACTTGCACGCTTTCCTTTGGCTCATAGTAGGATATGAGCTTCTTGTCCTTTATGCTGTAATGATTGAGTAATATGAGGGTTCTTCTGGTGTCTTCGCAGGCTATAAAATTAACACTTTGAAGCACCTCGAGAGCTCTAAGGGTTATGTCCTTGAGGTTTCCTATAGGAGTTGCCACCACATAGAGCTTTCCCATGCTACTTCACCAGAAGGAGGGGTATGTGAACATGATGCATTACAAAGCTGGTAACGCTACCGAGGAAGAGCTCTCTAACCCTGCCCTTTGAATAGGCACCCATCAGAAGGAGGTCTACACCCCTTTCCTGACAGTGGTGGACTATTTTCTCTTCGGGCAATCCCTGCTCCACAGAGAGCTCTATATGCGATGGAATCTCCACCTTCCTGTCACCCACGTGGAGGGCGTGGAAACTGGCATTATACATCTTTGAAAGCTCCTCACCGAGGAAAAGAGCTCTCTTTGAAAGCTCACTACCGTCGTAAGCCACGCATATGTTCTTTATCTCTCTTTTTTCCTCCGGCGTGAGCATAACCGGCGCCCTGCTCCTCCTTGAGACCACCTCCGCAGTGGAGCTTAGCAAAAAGCCCCTTACGGGTCTGTTGCCCCTTCTTCCTATTACAAGAAGGTCCTCCGGGTCTGCCTGATTGACCAACTCTTCGTAAGGAATGCCAACTGTCTGAAAGGAAGAGACCCTTATACCCCTCTTTCTTCCCTCCGAGAGAAACTCCTCAATAAGGGCATTTGCCTGCTCCTCAAAAAAGTCCCTGACCTTTTGAGATATACCCAGATAGTAAGTAAAACCCAGAACACCCGCCAGGTCCTCAAGAAAGCTCTCTTCAAGAAGCCTGCTGTCTATCACATGAACTCCTACCACAGGCACGGCAAGCCTTTCACCCAGTTCAAAGGCATAGTCCTTGGCACTCCACCCTGCCCTCGAGCCATCAATCCCTACCACCACCCTCTTAAATATCAAGGTTTCTCACCTCCCTGGCGTAGGTCTCTATGAACTCACGCCTGGGCTCCACCTCCTCACCCATCAGCAGGGAGAATATCCTGTCCGCCTCCGCCGCATCCTCCACGCTAACCCTTAGAAGTCTTCTGGTAGCCGGGTTCATGGTGGTTTCCCAGAGCTGTTCCGGGTTCATCTCACCCAGCCCCTTATACCTCTGAACTTCAAAGGATTCCTTGACAAGCTCTAAAGCTTTTGAATAGAGTTCTCTCAGGTCTTCCACTTCCACCTCTTTCCTTTCATGAATTATCCTCAAAGGAAGACAGAGGAAAGAATTTTCCAAAAGAGACTGGTAGGCAAGAGAAGAGAGGAAGTCCACATCCACCATTACCCTTCTACCTGTCAGGTTGTCTCTAAGGAGGAGCTCGTAAGCGTCCTCAAGGCTGTTATAGTGGGCATGTATGTGCAGGTGTGTAAGTCTTTTTTCCAGCTCCCTCACCTTCTCTCCCAGGAGCTCCGCTTTTCTCAAATCCTGTTCTGTAAGCCTTACCTCGAGAAGAGCCTTTAAAACCTCCTCACCCTTCAGTTTTGATATGGCTCTGTATCCCTCCTCTATCTCCTTCACCTTCTTGAGGATACCAGGCAGGCTTTCACCTCTGTATTCTTTCCCCTTGCAGTCAAGGATTATAGCCTCCTCCTCGAGGGTTTTAAGAAGGAGGGCTTCAAGCTCTCTGTCATCCTTTACATATTGAACCCTCTTACCCTTCTTTACCCTGTAGAGGGGGGGCTGGGCTATGTAAAGATGCCCTGCCTCTATCAGCTTGGGCATGTATCGGTAGAAAAAGGTAAGCAGGAGGGTTCTTATGTGAGAACCGTCCACATCCGCGTCGGTCATTAGAATTATGCGATGGTATCTCAGTCTGGAAAGGTCCAGGTCCTCGCCTATGCCACAGCCAAGAGAGCTTACGATAGTCCTGACCTCCTCGTTGGAAAATACCTTGTCAAGCCTTGCCTTTTCTACATTGAGTATCTTTCCCCTCAGGGGCAGTATAGCCTGAGTCCTCCTGTCTCTTCCCTGCTTGGCAGAACCACCAGCGGATTCGCCCTCCACTATGAATATCTCACAGAGACTGGGGTCCTTCTCCGAGCAATCCGCCAGCTTGCCCGGAAGGCTTGTGTCCTCAAGGGGTGACTTTCTTCTGACCAGTTCTTTTGCCTTCTTTGCCGCCTCCCTTGCCAGCGCAGATTCTATCGCCTTTTCCACTATGAGCCTGAACACATCTCTGTTTTTGTCAAAATACTCAGAAAGGTATTCGTAGGTCAGGGATTCTACTATGTTCTTTATATTCTGGTTTCCCAGCTTTGTCTTGGTCTGACCCTCAAACTGCGGCTCCGGGACTCTGCAGGATACGACAGCCACCAGACCTTCTCTCAGGTCTTCACCCGTTATGGTTTCTTTTAATTCTTTCTGAAGTTTTATGTTGGGAAGGACCTTCATAACCGCCTTGGTAAGCCCTGACCTGAAGCCCGTCAGATGTGTGCCACCTTCAAGGGTTTTTATGTTGTTCACAAAGGTTTCCACCGATTCTCTGTAGTCCTTTGTGTAGGTAAAGGCTATATCCACATAAACCCCCTCCTTCTCACCCTCTATCCGGACCACTTCTTCAAAAAGGGGTTCCTTGCCGGTGGAGAGAAACCTTACCAGCTCCTCTATACCCTTTTCAAACCTGAAGGTTAGTTCTTTTTCTGTCCTCTCATCCAGAAGCCTGAAGGTGCAGTCTGGGTTCAAATAGGCAAGTTCTCTAAGTCTTCTTTCCACCAGGTCAAACTTTATCCTTGTGGTTTCAAAAATCTCCGGGTCCGGTTTGAAGACCACTTTAGTGCCACGTTTGGCGGTGCTACCCACCACCTTAAGCTCGTAAAGGGGCTCACCCCTCCTGTATTCCTGTTTGTGTATCTTACCCTCCCTGTAAACCTCCACCATCAGCCACTCGGAGAGGGCATTGACCACTGAAGCGCCAACACCATGAAGACCGCCAGAATACTTATAAACCTTCTTGTCAAACTTACCACCCGCCCCCAACAGGGTAAAGACCATCTGCACTGCAGGCACACCTGTTTCTGGGTGGATGCCTACAGGAATGCCCCTTCCATCATCCTCTACGCTAACGGAGCCATCCGCGTGGATTATAAGGTTTATGTGGCTGGCGTAGCCAGCCATGTGTTCGTCCACTGCATTGTCAAGGATTTCCCATATAAGATGGTGGAGACCCCTTTCCCCCACATCACCTATATACATAGAAGGTCTCAACCGAACATGCTGAAGACCTGTAACAGCCTTTATGTCGGTTTCTACATAAACCTGGACCTCGTGGGAATAAGTTTTCTTTTCCTTACCCATTTTTCAAAAGCACCCCCAGCGGGATTCGAACCCGCGCTCTCCGCCTTGAAAGGGCGGTGTCCTGGACCGGGCTAGACGATGGGGGCTAAATCCTGATAGATTATAGCATGTATGGTCTTTTCTGTCAAGTGGGTTGAGAGAGACTGTTTGAAAATTCTCAAGTATGCGTAGGACAAGGACTTTATAAGGTAAGGAGGAAAACATAAAAAAAACTAGCCTTCAGCAACATGCTCAAGTTCCACAGCATAAACCTTACCATCACAAAAAGCCTCGCAAGCTCGTAAATCCTCGTATTGTCCCTGTCACCCCACATCCTCTTCACATTACCAAACAACTGCTCCACCTTATA
>JBCNVH010000063.1:0-3391 GCA_039630295.1 Aquificaceae bacterium
ACCCTGTTTTCAAACTCCACAGGAGGGAGCTCCGAGCTTATCTCGTCCACCCAGCCTACAGCCTTTGCCAGAGAGAAGTAGTCTCCGTTACCCACAGCCCAGACACCCACACCAGACCTTTTTATAAGCTCAAGCACCGGAAAGGTCAGGAGGGTGTCTCCAAGACCACCCCGTCGGTAGAGTAGCCACATGCTATAATAAAAAATTCATGATAAACCACAATGTGTTCATAGCACTTCTACATTACCCAGCTATGGACAGGGAAGGAAGGACCATAATAACCTCCTTCACCACGATGGACCTGCACGACATAGCAAGACCCGCCAGGGCTTACGAGATAAACACCTACTACATAGTTCAGCCGGTGGATGGTCAGAGGCTCATAATAAAGAAGCAGATAGACTACTGGCTATCGGAGGAGGGCAGGAGGACGAACCCTACAAGAAATCAGGTGGTAAGGCTTGTAAAGCTCTGTTACACCTTTGACGAAGTCCTTGAGGACATTCAGGCTATTAGAGGTAGAAGACCTTTAACTGTAGGAACTGACGCCAGAAAATATCCGAACACAGTATCCTACCAGTGGCTATCGAAGGAGATAGAGAAAAGAGAAAGGGACTTTCTCTTAGTTTTTGGCACAGGCTATGGCATCCCACCCTCTCTTATAGGAACCTTTGACCACATCCTTGAGCCCGTTCAGGGTGCAGGTGACTGGAACCACCTCTCCGTAAGGAACGCGGTAGCCATAGTGCTGGACAGGCTCCTGAGCAGGAACAGGTGCTGAAATGCTTTACCATATAGCCCTCTACCTGAGAGATTACCTCTTTGTCTTCAACGTGTTCAAATACATAACCTTCCGCTCCTTCCTCGCGGTGCTCATAGCCTTCCTCCTGACCCTCCTGCTTACCCCCGTCTTTATGAAGAGGATGAGGGTTCTTCAGAGACTTTTCAGGGGTTACATCCGAGAATACACTCCCGAGGGTCACCTTGTGAAGAAGTATACGCCCACCATGGGTGGTCTTATCATAGTTCTCTCTGTCCTCTTCGCCGCCCTACTTCTTATGAGACTGGACCTTTTCTACTTCTGGGTGATGTCCTTTTGTATACTCGGCTTTGCTACCATAGGCTTCTGGGACGACTTTGTAAAGCTCAAAAACAAAAAGGGTATATCTGCAAGGAAGAAGTTCCTTGCACAGGTGTTGGTAGCAGGCGTTACCGCCCTTTCCATATACCTCTATGGTAATGTGGATACAAAGCTCTACTTTCCCCTCTTTAAAAACCTTCAACTTGACCTGGGGCTTTTTTATGTGCCCTTTGCGGTGCTGGTCATAGTAGCCACTTCCAACGCGGTTAACCTTACCGACGGTCTGGACGGGCTCGCCATAGGACCTGTTATGACTACCTCTGCCAGCCTCGGTGTTATATCCTACGCGGTGGGGCATGCGCGTATAGCGGATTACCTTAACATACCCTATGTGCCCTATGCGGGTGACGTGGCAGTGCTCTGCTTTGCTGTGGTGGGTGCCGGGCTCGGTTTTCTCTGGTTCAACGCCTTCCCCGCTCAGCTTTTTATGGGTGATGTGGGTGCCCTTTCTCTGGGTGCCGGGCTTGGTGTTATAGCCCTCCTTTCTAAATCAGAACTCCTGCTCCCTGTGGCAGGTGGTATCTTCGTCTTTGAAACCCTGTCTGTCATACTGCAGGTGGCTTACTTTAAGTTTACAAGAGGGAAAAGGCTTTTTAAGATGGCACCCTTTCACCATCATCTTGAGCTCTCCGGTGTGCCAGAACCGAAGATAGTGGTAAGGATGTGGATAGTGTCAATCCTGCTGGGTATAATTGCCCTTGCCACCCTCAAGCTCAGGTGAAAGGAGAATTTCTTCATACATACATCTGGTGCCGCTGAGGAGTTCCACCACTCTATCCACAGGTCCGGGAGAGGAAACTATCACTATACCTGCCCGCTCAACGGGCGGTAAGTAAGACCTGCCTACCACTCTTCCCCTGTCAATCCAGTATAGGTCAAGCTCTAAGTGAGTGTCTTTATTCCAGAAGCGCCTAACCGCCCTTTCTCTATACAGAAAAACCATGCCATCAAAACCCGGCAGAGACCTGTAGCCCATTAGCCCCCTTGCCTGTTTCTCAGGTGTTTCCGCCAGAAGAAGCTTACACTGACGCACCTGAGGGTAGGAAAGGGTAAAAAGCAGTAAAATAGCACATATTATATTGAAAATCATTAGCATATGGTTTATATTATATACCCATGCTTAAGGAAGAAAAGCTTAAAGAGTTTATAGAAGCCTGCAAACATGTGGGGCTCAAGATAACGCCACAGAGAGTTGCGGTCTACGAGGTGCTTCTCAGTAGAGAAGACCATCCTACGGTGGAGGATATATACAATGAGATAAAGAAGAGATATCCCTTCGTATCTCTGGCTACTGTATACAGGACGGTGGAAACCCTTGAGGAACTCGGTTTTGTGAAGAAGGTGGCTTACTGGGGTGGCTCTTTGCGTTACGATGCCAATGTAAGCGACCACCACCACCTCATCTGCACCCAGTGTGGAGCCATAAAAGATGTGGAATTCTGCATAGACTGGACTCCGCCCGCTCGCATGGAAGGTTACAAGGTGCATAACTACTCTCTTCACATCTACGGAGTGTGTCCCAGGTGTCAGGCGAAGGAAAATTGAAGGTTTACTCAGAAGAAGAGATAAAGGAAAGGCTCAAGGCTCTGCCCCAATGGCGTTATGAAAAAGGTTATTTAACAAAGGAATACTCCACAAAAAACTGGAGAGAAACCAGCTTTCTTTTCAACACAATAGCGAGCCTTGCGGAGGCTCATTGGCACCATCCCGATGTGGAGGTCAGCTATAAAAAGCTGAAGGTTAAGCTCCTTACCCACGAAGCAAAGGGTATAACGGACAGGGACTTTGAGCTTGCAGATGAAATTGAAAGGACAGTTTCACTTTTAGCAAAAAGGTGGTATAATATATAAACTCAAAGGAGCCGTAGTTCAGCCCGGTCAGAACGCCGGCCTGTCAAGCCGGAGGGCGCGGGTTCAAGTCCCGTCGGCTCCGCCATTTAAAATCAAAGAAAAGCAGGGATTTCAAAGTTTATAAGGAAATACTTATATAACATAGGTTAACAGGAATACACAAAAATTAACAACGATTTTCGGCAGGATTACGGCAAGCTCAAAACATTGACTATCAAAGGAAAGAGAGAGGGCATGAAGCCCTCAGGGAGAAGTTAGGATAGGAAGGCAAGAACATGAGCCAGAACGTGCTTGCAGGGTCTTAAAGAACCTCTGTGAGAGTGGTCTGGACATGTGCAGTGGTAAGAGTAGGCTACCTGAGTCAGTCCATTCTTTACCACCTGTATTCTCTGGGCGTAGG
>JBCNVH010000064.1:0-3228 GCA_039630295.1 Aquificaceae bacterium
GCCGGCAATCCTGCGGGTGGTCTTTCTCTCAAGCAGAACAGGTTTGCCACCACCCTGACCATAAGCTACTCAAAGCCACTGAACCCAAGGGCAAAGGTCTTTGCCTGCACCTCTGGTGGTTGCATTGATATAACCAACCTTGTCACCATAGACACCAATAGAAACTCCATAACTGTGAGGGTTGAGGATGGAGGTATAATGGACGAGGATGGTCAGATAAATGGTGAGATAAAGACGAAGGACTTTGTCTATGCGGTTGTGCCGGAAGAATACAGAAAGAGTGGCGGTTGTGCTATAGGAGGTGGTGTAAGCCCCGTCAATCTCCTCCTGTGGTTATTGCTGCCCCTTCTTATGCTGGCAAGAAGGGTAAAAAGAGTTTAAAAGCCTGCTATAATTTCTCCATGCCTATACAGGAAGCTTACAGAGCATCCGCCCTTTCCAGAGTGAGAGAACTGAGAGAGCTCTTAAAGCCAAAAGTGGAAGAGCTCTTAAAGGATATTGACCCGGAAGACCTGGAGTTCGGCACAAAGTTAGAGTTAAAGGATGAGGAGCTTTCAAGCCTCTGGAAGGAAGCTGTTGAAGAGAATAACTACATGGAGGTGGTTTATACGGAAATCATGGAGCATCACGATGGAGCCTACCTTAAGGCTACCTTCAGAAATACTCTTGAGGATTGCAGGGCTGAAAGGTACGTGAGCGTAAGAAGTTCCGGAAGGGTTGAGGTCTCTCATGCCCTCTTTTTGGAGTTTGATGGTCTTGTAGTAAGGGTTGAAAGGATAGAAGGGGGGGTTTTTAGCCTTTTTGTAAAGGCTCAATGAGGGTTTTTGTTTCTCTTGGCGAGAGGTCTGCAAGCAACTACGCATACCATATCTTCAAAGAGGTTAAGGGTGTTGAGTTCTATGGCATAACGGATGAAAGGCTTGAGTCCATCGGTTTCAAAAGCATAGCCCCTATAGAGGACCTTTCGGTAGTAGGCATAGTGGAAGCCCTACCGAAGGTGCCCTATGTATATGGGCTTTGGAGAGAGATTGAAAGATTGCTCCCCCAGATGGATGCTTTAATACTCTGCGATGCACCAGCCTTTAACCTACCCCTTCTGAAGAGGGCAAGAGATAAAGTAAAAAGGATCATCTATTTTATCTCTCCGCAGGTGTGGGCGTGGAAAGAAAGCAGAGCAAAACTCATCTCCGAGCTGGCAGACCACCTTATAGTGATACTTCCCTTTGAAGTGGATTTTTACAGAAAATATCAGAGAAAGGGTTTTGGAATTCACTTTGTGGGTCATCCCCTTCTGGACCTTGCAAAGCCCAGCAGAAGGGAAGAAGAGGTAAAGAGTTTTCTTAATACGGAGAGATACCTCGCCTTGCTACCCGGTAGCAGGTGGAGCGAGATAAAAAGGCACACACCATACCTGAAGGATTTTCTCCTATGTCTCAAACCAGAAGTGCCTGTTTTTATACCAACCTTTGAAAGCTTCAGGGAATACCTTCAGAGGCATTTTGGAGGCTTTCCCGTAAGGGTTATAACGCAAAAGGACATGGAAAGCCCCTCTTACAACCTGATGGCTTATGCTGACCTTACTCTCCTTGCCAGCGGAACTGCGGAGCTGGAGGCAAGCCTTCTTGGCTCGCCCCATATTGTTTTCTACAGGGTAAGCCCGCTCACCTACCTTCTTGGGAGGCTTCTTGTCAAGGTGAAGAACATAGCCCTTACAAACCTCATACTTCAAAGAGAGGTGGTGCAGGAGCTCGTGCAGAGAAGTCCGGAAGAGCTCTGCAGGGCTGTGCGCTCTCTCCAGAGGGACAAAGGGTTAATGGAACACATGAGAGAAGAGTTTAGAGAGCTCCGGCAGGTTCTCGGCGGAGAGGGTGCCATTCAGAGGCTAAGAGAGCTCTTCCTCCAGCTTCTTTACGAGGCTTAAAGTGCTTCTGAAAGGCTCTGGGTCTTCTATGCTGAAGCTGAGCCTTCTTTTTTCCACAGGATGCTCAAAGGCAAGCTGGTAGCTCAGAAGCATATGGCATTCACCCATGGCATCGAGGAGTTTTCTATCAAGGGAGCTCCTTTTAAAACTGTAGGTAGTGTCCCCGAGGACAGGAAAGCCCAGAGAGGAAAGGTGAACTCTTATCTGATGGGTTCTGCCCGTGTGAATTTTGACCTTTAAAAGGCTTATACCTTGGCGATGGAACCTCTCCAAGACCCACACCTCGCTTCTTGCAGGCTTGCCCTCCTCTCTTATGGCAAACCTTTTCCTGTCCACCGCGTGCCTTCCTATGGGTGCATCCACAAGCCTGTAGTCCCACTCTGGCAGACCCTTTACGAGAGCTCTGTAGAACTTCTTAATCCTTCTTTCCTTGAACTGCTCTGTAAGGCTTCTGTGGGCGAGGTCTGTCTTTGCCACCACCATAAGACCCATGGTGTTCTTATCAAGCCTGTGGACTATGCCGGGTCTTTCCACACCACCTATTGCGGAGAGGCTCTTTACATGGTAGAGAAGGGCGTTCACCAGCGTGCCAGAGGTGTAGCCGGGTGAAGGGTGCACCACAAGCCCGCAGGGCTTTATGAGGACAAGAAGGTGCTCATCCTCATAAACTATCTGAAGGGGTATATCCTCAGGAAGGACCTCAAGGGGTTCTGGCTCTGGCACAAGAAGGGTTATATTCTGCCCCTTTTTTAACCTTTTTGAAGGCTTTCTTGCCTCAGAACCCTCCAACAGCACATAGCCCTCCTCTATGAGCCTCCGGTGGTAACTCCTTGAAAAGTCAGGGTATACAAAAGATAAAAACTGGTCAAGCCTTAAACCTCCCTGCTCCTCCCGAACTTCAAAGCTCAGGCTTTCTGATATCTTCCTCCGAGACCCGGACATAGACCTCTATTTCCTCTGGCTCTTCTTCAAGGTTCAGGCTTTTCACATAGCCAAAAATCAGATTGTAAAGCACCCTCCTTGGATAGTCTTTAAGCCTTAGCTCCTTTCCGTTTACCACGAGCCTGATTTCCATCCTGAGGATATTTTATCCTCATATGAGAGTGTTTGAAAATTCTCAAGTATGCGTAGGACAAGGACTTTATAAGGTAAGGAGGAAAACATAAAAAAAAACTAACCTTCAGCAACATGCTCAAGTTCCACAGCATAAACCTCACCATCACAAAAAGCCTCGCAAGCTCGTAAATCCTCGTATTGTCCCTGTCACCCCACATCCTCTTCACATTACCAAACAACTGCTCCACCTT
>JBCNVH010000065.1:0-12558 GCA_039630295.1 Aquificaceae bacterium
GGCATAGCCCTCTCGCTTACCATGAGCCCCTCGGTGAAGGTGGATGTGTCCACCACACTCAGAAAACTGCAGGAAATGGTAGCTTAAGAAGGAGGTAGGTATGAGAAGAAGCTGGGAGAAAAAAGGAAAGGTTGTGGAAACATACGGTGACAGGATAGAAAGGTCAGACCCTGGTGGTCTTTTTTGACTTTACGGGCATTGACGCTCAGGCGATGACCAAGGCTCAGGGCGCAGGTGAAAGAAGTAGAAGGAGAGGTGCTGATAGGCAAGAACACCCTTTTCTATAGAGCCTTCATGAAAACGGTTATGGCGGACCACAGAGAGGCATGTACCGGTACAGCAGCTCTGACCTTTGCTTACGGCGACCCAGTTAGGGTGGCTAAGGTAACTTTCCATTTTATGAAAGAGGTGGACAAGGACAAGCCCCTCTGCAAGATAAAGGGGGCATACATCCAGGGCAGGTTTTTAAAGCCTCAAGAGGTGCAGGCTCTTGCAGAGCTGCCACCCAAGGAGGTGCTGGTGTCAAGGCTTATGGGGGCTATACGGGGCCGAATCTACGCTCTGGTGATGGCTCTCAAGTCTGCACCTCAAAAGCTTGTGCTTACTCTCAAAGCTATTGAGGAGAAAAAATCTTAAAGGAGGTTATAGAGATGGCGACACTTACCATTGACGAAATAGTGGAAGCCATAGGCAGTATGACCCTGCTTGAGGTCTCCGAGCTTGTAAAAAAGCTGGAGGAGAAGTTTGGAGTTTCTGCGGCTATGGTGGCGGCTGCCCCGGTAGCGGCTGCAGGAGCACCCTCAGCGGGAGCACCCCCGGTGGAAGAGAAGACAGAGTTTGACGTGATTCTAAAATCCGCCGGTGCCAACAAGATAAACGTCATAAAGGTGGTCAGAGAATTGACAGGTCTTGGTCTGAAGGAAGCCAAGGACCTGGTTGAGGGAGCTCCAAAACCTGTAAAAGAAGGTATACCGAAGGAGGAGGCGGAGAAGATAGCGGCGAAGCTTAAGGAGGCAGGTGCGGAGGTAGAGATAAAGTAAAGGGTTATGCATAGGAAGGGTGTAAGGAGGGCTGCCCCCTGCTCAGACAGGGGGCATTCTGTTTTTTATTGACATACCACCGTGTGTAATGTATATTTATAAGTTTACGCCAGAAGAGAGGGTTAAAGGCATGAGAAAAAACACCCCCTTACCAAGAAAGTTTTTTGGTAGAAGAAGGGAGCTTGTAAGCCCGCCCCATCTGCTTTTCCTTCCAAAGGAATCTTTTGAATCCTTTCTCCAGTTCTATACACCCCCTCAGGCAAGAGAGCAGAAGGGTCTGGAATATGTCTTTTCCACTTCCTACCCCTTCAAAGACCCAGACGAAAAGATAACTCTTGAGTATCTTGGCTATGAGGTTGGTGACTGGGAATGTAACAAGTGTGGTTATAAGGCTTATATGGATCAGAGTTTTCTTGCAGGTTACGGCGTTAATTGTCCCAAGTGTGGAACCCTGCTGGTTCACAGGGAAAAGTATACGGAAGAGGAGTGTAAGGTAAAGGGCTTTACCTATTCTCTTCCCCTGAGGGTGATGGTCAGGCTAAGGACTAAGACAAAAAAAGGTGAGAAGGTAAGCGAGCCAAGAAAGGTCTACTTCGGTGAAGTGCCCATGATGACCGAGGTAGGCTCCTTTATAGTAAACGGTAGTGAAAGGATAGTGGTAAACCAGCTCATAAGGTCTCCGGTGTTTTCTTCGAGGAGAAGGAAGAACGCCAGAAGGAAACAACCATAATAAGGATGATATACAGGGCAAGCATCATACCCGACAAGGGTCCCAGGGTGGAGTTTGAGCTTTCCAGCACCACCGACCTTCTGACCTCAAGGATAGACAGGAGGAAAGTGGGTAGCACTTTCATACTTAGAGCTCTCGGGCTTGAAACCGCCTACGACATACTCAGGCACTTCTACCCGGATACAAGGGCTTTCTTTGTTCAGGGGGGTAATATCTTTGAAAGGGCAACAGGGGAGGAATACAGGCTTGAGGACCTTGAGGGTTTCTACCTGTTTGCGGTGCTCCGCTACAGGGCAAAGATAGAAGAAAGAGGAGTGGAGGAGGAGATACTTGAAGAGAGGTTTATAGAGGAGCTCTCCCAGCTGGAGAGACTGCTAAAGGATGAAAGGATAACCTTGGAACTCATATCCGCAGTTCCAAAGGAAAGTGCGGTCAAGAGCCCTTACGGAAAAATCCTCATAGAAACCCTTCTGGCAGAGACCGCACCCAAGGACCAGGACAAGAGAAGTCCTTTAAAGATACCCGCCAGGTTTACCCTGAGGGACTACGCCCTTGTGGATATATACAAAAAGCTGAGGGCTGTGGAACCTATGGTAATGGAGCTGGAGCACCTCATAAGTAGGGCAAGGTCTCACTTTGACCTCTACTTCAAAGACCTTACCCGCTACGACCTTTCAAAGGTAGGAAGGGTAAAGCTCAACGCCAAGGTATACAGAATACCCAGAGAGTTAAAGCCTGCAGACCTTGAGAGACTGACCGAGCTACCCCCCCTTGCCCTTGCGGAGGAAGTAGAGGGCTACAGGGCAGGAACTCTCCTTACAGAGGATATACTCTCCGAGCTCTTCAAGAAAAAGCAAAGTGTAAGGGTAAGGGACTACACGGAAGGACAGGCAAGGTTTCTTGGCGCTCTTGACCTGGTGAACACGGTAAAGTATCTCATAAACCTTAGATACGGAAGGGAAAAGAAGGACGATATAGCTTACCTTGGCAACAGAAGGATAAGGGCGGTGGGTGAGCTTCTGGAAAACCAGGCAAGGATAGGCATAGCGAGGATGGAAAAGTTCTTCAGGGACAGATGCACGGTTGCAAACCCTGAAGACCCCAACCTGAAACCCCAGGACCTTCTAAATCCCAGGTATCTAACTGGCGCCCTCTACGAGTTCCTGAAAGGTGGTATGCTCTCCCAGTATCTGGATAACACAAACCCCCTCTCCGCCCTGACACACAAAAGGAGACTCTCCGCTTTGGGACCCGGTGGTCTTACCAGGGAAAGTGCCAAGTTTGAGATAAGAGACGTGCATCCCTCTCACTACGGGAGGATATGCCCTATAGAGACGCCTGAAGGTCAGAACATAGGGCTCGTTACCTCTCTGACCGTATACGCCCAGAACAACGAATATGGTTTTATAGTTACCCCTTACAGAAAAGTGGAAAAGGGTAAGGTCACGGACAAGGTGGAATACCTTGCAGCCTATGAAGAGGAAAACTTTGTCATAGCTCAGTATACACCCACCGACGGAGAGGGTAACATAAGCAGTGACAGGGTCTACGCCCGATATAAGAACGATATTCAGATAGTCAGACCGGAGCAGGTTCACTACATGGATGTCTCCCCCCGGCAGGTTATATCCGTCTCCGCCTCCCTCATACCCTTCCTCGAGCATGATGACGCCAACAGAGCTCTGATGGGTTCCAACATGCAAAGACAGGCAGTCCCTCTAATGTTCACCTCCTCGCCCCTTGTAGGCACCGGCATGGAGGTAAAGGTAGCCTTTGACAGCGGTTCGGTGGTGCTGGCAAAAAGAGGGGGTTATGTGGAGGAGGTGGACTCAAAAAGGATAACAGTGAGAGTTAGCCCGGAGGAGGTAAACCTTGCAGACCCAACGGACATAGGCATAGATGTTTATGAGCTCAAGAAGTTTGAAAGGACAAACCAGAACACCTGTGTGAACCAGAGACCGGTGGTTACAAAGGGTCAGAGGGTTCAAAAGGGAGACCTTCTGGCGGATGGGCAATCCACCTTTATGGGTGAGCTTGCCCTTGGAAAGGATGTGCTTGTTGCCTTCATGCCCTGGAGGGGTTACAACTTTGAAGACGCCATCGTTATATCCGAAAGGCTGGTCAAGGAAGATGTTTACACCTCCATCCACATAGAGGAGCTGGAAGTGGAAGCCAGAGAAACCAAGATAGGTAACGAGGAGATAACCCGTCAGATACCGGGAGTGCCCGAAAGAGCTCTTGCACATCTGGACGAGTTCGGTATCGTAAAGCCCGGCACCTACGTAAAGCCCGGGGATATACTGGTGGGTAAGGTAACACCCAAGGGAGAAGCCCAGCTTACACCCGAGGAAAAGCTCCTTCAGGCTATCTTTGGGGAGAAGTCCAGAGATGTGAAGGACTCCTCTCTTAGATGTCCACCCGGCGTTGAGGGTGTGGTTGTGGATGTGAAGGTCTTTGTAAGAAAGACCGGCGAAAGGAGAAACTACCTGGCGGAGCATGTGGAGAGGTCCGAGAAAGAGGAGTTGGAGAAGGAGCTGGAAAAGAGGAAAAAGCTCATAGTGGAAGGCAGGAACGGGGTGGTAAAAAGCCTCGTGCTTGGAAGAACCCTTGACAGAGAGATAACGGTAAAGAAAAAGACCTATAAGCAGGGTGCGGTTGTGGATGAACAGGCTTTTGAAGCCCTTCTCAACTACATAATTACCAAACCGGAGAACCTCTTTGAGGACCCGGAGCTATGCCAGAGGATAAACGAAGTAAGAGAGAGGACGCGTTTTCAGGTGGACATGGTCACTAAGTTCTACGAGGATAAGATGGAGTCCATAGGTAAAAAGAGCGAACTACCTCCAGGTGTTCACACTTATGGTCAAGGTATACATAGCCCAGAAGAGAAAGATAAAGGTGGGAGACAAAATGGCGGGTCGTCACGGAAACAAGGGCGTTATCTCCATAGTGCTTCCTGTGGAGGATATGCCCTTCCTTGAAGATGGCACGCCTGTGGATGTGGTGCTCAACCCTCTGGGTGTCCCCTCGCGTATGAACGTGGGACAGATACTTGAGACCCATCTGGGCTGGGCTTCAAAAGAGCTTGGAAAAAGGCTTGGAAAGCTTATTGAAGAAGGTGCGGAGAGACAGGAGTTAATAAACTTCCTAAAAGAGGTTTATCGCGTGGGTGATGTAGGGGGAGAAAACCAGAAGTATGTGGAAGAATTCCTCCAGAACCTTGAAGAGAAAAGTTTTAGTGAAGTTATGAGCCTTTACGCGGAAAAGGGCATACCCATGGCGACCCCTGCCTTTGAAGGCGCCAGTGAGGAGCACATAAGAGAGCTCCTCAGGATGGCAGGTCTACCCGAGGATGGCAAGACGGTGCTATACGATGGAAGAACGGGTGAACCCTTTGACATGAGGGTTACCGTGGGCTACATGCATATGCTCAAGCTAATACACATGGTGGATGACAAGATACACGCAAGAAGCACCGGACCATACTCTCTGGTAACCCAGCAACCTCTCGGTGGAAGAGCTCAGTTTGGAGGTCAGAGGCTGGGTGAGATGGAGGTATGGGCTCTGGAAGCCCATGGTGCGGCTCACACCCTTCAGGAGATGCTCACTGTCAAGTCCGACGACATAGAAGGTAGGACAAAGGTATACGAGTCTGTGGTCAAGGGTAGATACATGTATCAGCCGGGTGTGCCCGAGTCCTTTAGGGTGCTGGTGCGTGAGCTTAAAGCCCTTGGTCTTGATGTGAGGTGTGAGAACGGGGCGGGTATGCCCTGCGACCAGATAGAAGTTGAGGAGGAACAGCCATGAGGAAAGGGCTTCTACCCTTTGAAAGAATAAAGCTGATGCTCGCCTCCCCGGAGGAGATGAGGAGTTGGAGCTACGGGGAGGTAAAAAAACCTGAGACCATAAACTACAGAACCCACAAGCCGGAGAAGGACGGTCTCTTCTGTGCCAAGATATTCGGACCTGTGAAGGATTACGAGTGTCTGTGCGGTAAATACAGAGGAAAACGTTTTGAAGGAACCATATGCGACCGCTGTGGTGTGGAGGTTACCAGGTCCTACGTAAGGCGTAAAAGGTTCGGACACATAGACCTGGCTGCACCCGTTGCCCACATATGGTTTCTAAAAAGCACACCTTCAAAGATAGCAACCCTTATGGGGCTGTCGGTAAGAGATGTGGAAAGGGTTATATACTTTGAGTCCTATCTGGTAATAGAGTATCCGATGAACGAGGAGGAAGAGAAGGTTTTTGCCCAGCAGGAAGACACCCTTCCCCTCAGAGACGACATGGGCAATGTGAGGTTTGTAAAGCTCCATGTGGTGGACGAAGACACCTATAACGCCCATTTTGCGGTCAGCCTTGAACACAAATACGAGGGTGGCATGGGTGCGGAGATAGTAAAAAAGGTCCTCTCCTCTCTTGACCTTGAAAGCTACGCCAGAAAGCTCAGGGATGAGATAAGACCTTACAGCTTTGGCTTTGAGGACCTGTCGGAGGAAATTTACCACAGATACAGGAAACTCTACGAGCGTATGGTAAGGGTGCTGGCGGAGGACTTCAGGCTTTACGGACTTGACCTGAAGCTTCCCGAGGGTTATAACCTTGAGCAGGTTCTGCACAGGATAGTGCTGGGCGAGCTTTATCTGAACCCGGAGGAGGGCTCTGTATCGGAGTTTCAGGAAGAGGGCTACATAACGGGCAGAGATGCCCTTCAGGTTTACTATGAAAGGATGCGTCAGAAAAAGAGGGAACTGCCTGTCTTTGAAAAGATAAAGGTTGACATAAGGAACGCGGTTCTCAAGGAAATCTCCGAATCAAAGGTTAAAAAAATACTCAGGGTTCTGAAGCTGGTGGAGGACTTCCTGAAAAGCGGAAACAGACCCGAGTGGATGATACTCGATGTCCTGCCAGTCTTGCCCCCCGAGCTCAGACCGCTGGTTGCGCTGGACGGTGGAAGGTTTGCCACTTCTGACCTTAATGACCTATACAGAAGGATAATAAACAGGAACAACAGGCTAAAAAGGCTTATAGAGCTGGATGCTCCGGAGATAATCATAAGGAACGAAAAGAGGATGCTTCAGGAAGTGGTATCCGCCCTAATAGACAACGGAAGGCGTGGAAAGGTGGTCACTCAGAACGGGAGAGCTCTGAAGTCTCTCTCTGACTACCTGAGGGGTAAGCAGGGACGTTTCAGGCAGAACCTTCTTGGCAAGAGAGTTGACTACTCTGGAAGAAGCGTCATAGTGGTTGGTCCGGAGCTGAAGATGCACCAGTGCGGTCTTCCGAGGATTATGGCTCTTGAACTCTTCAAGCCCTTTGTATACAGAAGGCTGGAGGAAAAGGGTTATGCCACCTCCATAAAGAACGCCAAAAAGCTGGTGGAGCAGAAAACGCCCGAGGTATGGGAGTGTCTGGAGGAGGTGGTAGAACGGCATCCGGTGCTTCTCAGACCGAGCTCCTCCCTGCACGGATGTCCATACAGGCTTTTGAACCCGTCCTCGTGGATGGAAAAGCCATACGGCTTACGCCCCTTGTATGCCCACCCTTTAACGCGGACTTTGACGGAGACCAGATGGCGGTGCATGTGCCACTGGGTATAACCGCCCAGTTGGAGGCTTACATCCTTATGCTCTCCACCCAAAACATCCTTTCGCCCGCTCACGGAAAGCCCATTACCATGCCTTCTCAGGACATGATATTGGGTATCTACTACATGACTCAGGAGGTGCCGGGTGTAAAGGGTGAGGGCAAGCTCTTCTTCAACAGGGAGGAGGTGCTTTTAGCCCTTGAGAACAAAAGGGTGGATATGCATGCCCGCATAAGGCTAAGGCTCGAGGATGGAAAAGTCATCGAAACCACACCCGGAAGGGTGCTCTTCAACAGCGTTCTTCCTCAGGACCATCCCTTCGTAAATGACCCTATGGACAAAAAGAAGGTTTCCAGGCTCATAGCCAGCCTATACAACCGTTACGGCATGGAAAGGACCGCGCAGGTTCTGGACCAGCTCAAAGAACTGGGCTTTAACATAGCCACAAGGGCTGCAGTTTCCATAGGTGTGGAGGACCTACAGATACCAAAGGTCAAAAAGGAAGTGCTCTCTCAGGCTTTTGAGCAGACGGACGAGATAGCGGAGCTCCACAGAAGCGGTATAATCACCGCCAAGGAAAGATACAACAGGATAATTGACCTCTGGTCCGAGATAACGGACAGAGTTTCCAGAGCCATGTTTGAGGAAATAGAAAAGAGCACAAGAAAGGAGGGCAAGAAGGTATACACGGGTATCTTCAACCCCATATACATGATGGCAAACTCAGGTGCCAGAGGAAACAGAGACCAGATAAGACAGCTTGCTGCAATGAGAGGTCTGATGGCAAAGCACACGGGTGAGTTCATAGAGACGCCCATAGTTTCCAACTTCAGAGAGGGTCTTTCAGTCCTTGAATACTTCATATCCACCTACGGTGCAAGGAAGGGTCTTGCGGACACAGCTCTGAAGACCGCCTTCGCAGGCTATCTGACCCGAAGGCTTGTGGATGTGGCTCAGGACATAACCATAATAGAAAGTGACTGCGGCACTTACAAAGGCATAGTTATGGAAGCTATAGTAGAGGGTGGTGAGGAGAAGGTGTCTCTAAAGGACAGGATAGTGGGCAGGACGCTGGCGGAGGATGTGCTTGACCCCTACACAGGCGAGGTGATAGCCAGGAGAAATCAGGTGGTGGATGAGGTGCTGGCAGACAGGATAGTGCATACGGGTATAGAGAAGGTTATGGTCAGGTCACCCCTCACCTGCGAGTCAGCCCATGGTATATGTGTCATGTGCTACGGATGGGACCTTTCCCAGAGGAAGCTGGTGGATGTGGGTGAGGCGGTTGGCATCATAGCCGCCCAGTCCATAGGAGAACCTGGCACCCAGCTTACCATGAGGACCTTCCACATAGGCGGTGCGGCTACCGCAGAGAGGGTAAGGGGTGAGCTTCTCAATGAAAGAGCTGGCATTGTAAAGTATTACAACATAAGGCTGATAACCAACAGAGAGGGTAAGAGTATAAACATTTCCAAGGATGGAGCCATAGGTATTCTGGACAGGGAAGGCAGGATGGTGGAACGTCACGCGGTCCCCTACGGTGCGTCTATCCTGGTGGGGGAGGGTAAAGAGGTAGGCGAGAACACTCTGCTGGCGGAGTGGGACCCCTTCAACACCTTCATCATAGCGGAGGAAAGTGGTAGAGTTGACTTTAAGGACATAGCCCTTGATATAACGGTAAAGGAAGAGAGAGACCCTCTCACCGGCAAGACCTCCACCATAGTCTCCTTCACAAGACCAAAGGATGCCATGCTCCACACGCCAAAGATAGTGGTCCACACCGAGGACGGCAGGGAGGTTTCTTACGACCTTCCGGTAAACTCCATCATAAACATACCAGCGGACAGGCTCTACTTTGAGTGGCTCGTCTGTCCTACCTGCAGTGAGTCCGAGGGCACGGAGATCCAGCACAAGTATTATCTGATAAAGGACTACCGGGTCCAGCCCGGGGACATCCTGGCAAGGATACCAAAAGAAATGGCAAAGGTGCGCGACATAGTGGGTGGTCTTCCGAGGGTTGAGGAGCTCTTTGAGGCAAGAAGACCCAAGAACCCTGCCATCCTTACAGAGATTGACGGTATCATCCGGATTTTTGAGGACGCGGATGAGGTCATACTCTTCAACCCAAGAACTGGAGAGACGAGAAAGCACGACATAAAGAGGGACGAATACATTCTGGTGAGCCACGGTCAGTATGTGCAGAAGGGTGCGAGGATAACGGACAGCGTGGAGGCAGAGATAGAGGGTCAGGTGAGGATAAAGGGTAAGGGTTACAGGGTGGTGGTCTACAACAGAGAAACAGGTCTCCAGAAGGAATACTTCGTGCCCAAGGGTAAACATCTTCTGGTTAAGAACGGCGACTCGGTGAAGGCAGGTGACCCTATAACCGACGGAACACCTGTGCCGGAGGAAATACTCAGGATAAAGGGTGTGGACGAGCTCCAGAAGTTCCTTCTCAAGGAAGTTCAGATGGTATACAGGTTGCAGGGTGTGGATATAAACGACAAGCATTTTGAAATAATCATCCGTCAGATGCTCAGGCGCAGGCGTATAGTGGACCCAGGGGACAGCAGGTTCCTCGTCAACGAAGAGGTGGAAGCGGAAGAGCTCCAGAGGGAGATAGAGAGGATAAGGGAAGAGGGCGGAAAGATACCCAAGGCGGAGCCGATACTGGTAAGCATATCAAAGGCAGCCCTAACCTCCCGGAGCTGGATATCTGCCGCCTCCTTCCAGGAGACCACCAAAGTGCTTACAGATGCTTCCTGCGAGGGTAAGGTGGATGACCTGAGAGGTATAAAGGAGAACGTCATCATTGGAAACCTCATACCTGCAGGAACGGGTCTCTGGGAGTATGCGGAGGTAGAGGTGCTGGAAGAGGAAAAGGTAAAAGTTTTGAAAGATATGCTATAATAAACAGCTTAGGAGGTTTAAGGTATGCCCACCATAAACCAGCTGGTGAAGCAAGGTAGAGAACAGAGGAAGAAAAAGAGCAAGGCGCCAGCCCTTCAGGGCAACCCCCAGAAGAGGGGCGTGTGTGTGAGGGTCTATACGGTAACACCTAAAAAACCCAACTCTGCCCTCAGGAAGGTGACGAGGGTAAGGCTTTCCAATGGTATAGAGGTAACCTCCTATATACCCGGAGAGGGTCATAACCTTCAGGAGCACTCTCTTGTGCTGGTGAGGGGTGGAAGGGTTAAAGACCTGCCGGGTGTGAGATACAAGGTGGTAAGAGGTGCTCTGGATACTGCAGGTGTTGCCAACAGGAGACAGTCCAGGTCCAAATACGGTGCCAAGAGACCGAAGCCCGGTCAACAGGCACAGGCAAAGGGAGGTAAGAAGTAATGCCGAGAAAAGGCTCAGTTACACCAGATGTGGCACCGACTTAAGTATGGGGACGTGATAGTTCACAAGCTCATAAACAAGGTTATGGAAAGCGGCAAAAAGTCCGTGGCTGAGTGGATAGTTTACACAGCCCTTGAGTCTGCGGCGAAAGAAGTAAACCTCCAGCCAGTGGAGCTCCTTCATAGAGTGGTGGACAAGCTCAAGCCAGAGTTTGAAGTGCGTCCCAGAAGGGTGGGGGGTGCAACCTATCAGGTGCCGGTGGAGGTGCCTCCCAGAAGGCAGATAAGCCTTGCCCTCAAGTGGCTGGTTCAGTCCGCCAGAGAGAGGTCAAAGCACAGAGGGAGCTACACAATGGTGGAGAGGCTGAAAGCGGAGCTCCTGGATGCCCTGCAGGAAAAGGGTGGTGCTATAAAGAAGAAGGAAGATACCCATAAAATGGCAGAAGCCAACAAGGTTTTTGCCCACTTCAGATGGTAAGGAGGCGGTCATGCCAAGAACGGTCCCTATAGAAAGACTGAGAAACATAGGTATAGTAGCCCACATAGACGCGGGAAAGACCACCACCACGGAAAGAATACTCTACTACACAGGTAAAACATACAAAATAGGTGAAGTTCATGAAGGCGCAGCTACTATGGACTGGATGCCTCAGGAGAGAGAAAGGGGTATAACGATTACCGCCGCAACCACCGCCTGCTACTGGAAAGACTACCAGATAAACATCATAGACACCCCGGGACACGTGGACTTTTCTGTGGAAGTGGTCCGCTCCATGAAGGTTCTGGACGGTATAATCTTTATCTTCTCTGCGGTGGAGGGTGTCCAGCCCCAGTCAGAAGCAAATTGGCGCTGGGCTGACCGCTTTGGCGTGCCAAGAATAGCCTTCATAAACAAACTTGACAGGCTGGGTGCGGACTTTTATAGAGTCTTTGGTGAGATAGAGAAAAAGCTCAGCATAAAGCCCGTGGCGGTTCAGATACCCGTAGGTGCGGAGGGCCCAGTTCAAGGGTGTGGTGGACCTTATGGAGATGAAGGCTATTATATGGCTTGAGGAAACGCTGGGTGCAAAGTATGAGATAGTGGACATACCCTCCGAATACCTGCAGAGAGCTCAGGAGTGGCGCGCCAGAATGGTGGAAAGCATCGTGGAGAAGGATGATGAGCTGATGATGAAGTATTTGGAGGGTGAGGAGATAAGCACCGGGGACCTCAAAAAAGTGCTCAGAAAAGCCACGATAAATAAGGAGTTGGTGCCGGTTTTGTGTGGCTCCGCCTTCAAGAACAAGGGTGTCCAACCCCTTCTGGATGCGGTCCTTGACTATTTACCCTCACCCCTTGATGTGCCACCAGCACGGGGTATGAACCCGAAAACAGGTCAGGAGGAAGAGAGGAAGCCCTTTGATGAAGAACCCTTCTGTGGCTATGCTTTTAAAGTGATGAGCGACCCCTACGCTGGTCACTTCACCTACTTCAGGGTCTTCTCCGGCAAGGTAACCGCAGGCTCTTATGTTTACAACGCCACGAAGGACAAAAAAGAAAGAGTAGGAAGGCTTCTTCTTATGCACGCCAACTCCCGGGAAGATGTTCAGGAGGCATCCGCGGGTGAGATAGTGGCTGCGGTAGGTATGGATGCCACCACCGTGAGATCCTTGGCTATGAAAAAGTGCGATACTTCTTGAAAAACTTGAGTTTCCTGAGCCTGTTATATCAATGTGATAGAGCCAAAGACCAAGAAGGACCAGGAAAAGCTCTCTGAGGTTCCTGAACAAGTTTATGAGAAGACCCACCTTTAAGGCAACCACAGACCCAGAGACCGGTCAGACACTCATCCACGGCATGGGTGAGCTCCACCTGGA
>JBCNVH010000066.1:0-1820 GCA_039630295.1 Aquificaceae bacterium
CTCATCTCTTCTCTCCGCACTGAGATGAAAACCGGCTATGTGCCTTGCCAGAGACCTCATGTCTTCCTTAGAGACAGAACCAAGCAGGTTTTTCAGAAGCCTGTCCTCGGGTATCCTCCTCATCTTGACCGCATACTCCACAGGGTTTGTTTCATTCTCAAGAACATACTCTCCTTTGAGAAGGCTTATGGGGACAACACCCATGTAAACCCAAGGGCAGAGCCTTCTGTTGAGCTCCACTTCCCTCCTGCAGTTTTCCAGCCTTTTTTCAAGGGTGGAGTAGTCTAAAAAGCCAAAGTTTACGGGCTTTTTTATCTTGTAGACCACATCCTCAAGGATAAGCACCCAGCTGGTGTGGGTCTGAAGCACTTCCGCCTTTAGCCTTTTAGACAGTTCTTCAACCATTCCTCGTCCCCCACCCTGCTACCTTTTAACACCTGTGGATATCTCGCTCAGGGGCAGGACAACACTCAGAACAACCAATGCCACCAGAGCACCCACCACAAGCATGGCTATGGGCTCAGCAAACCTGAGCCAGAAGGCTACAGCCCTCTCCGCCTGACGCTCATACATCTCCTGAAGCATCTTCAGGCTCTTTTCCAGCTCACCGCTCCTTTCACCCATAGAGAGCAGGTTTAGGAAGGTCTCGGGCAGGACACCTCTGTCTTTGAGGACGGAGCTTATGCTCCTTCCCCTTGATACCTCCTCCTCCACACCCGAAAGAGAAGACCTGAGGTAGGCGTTGGTAAGACTTCCAAGGCTAAGGCTTATGGCTCTGGTAATGGGAATGCCGGAGGAAAGTGCCATAAGCAGGGTGCCCGCAAACCTCGAGAGATTGTAGTAAAGAGAGACCCTGCCCATAAGAGGAAGCCTGAGCCAGTATCTGTCCCAGGTTTCTCTTTTTACAAACCTGTGCCTGAAAGCATAAAGGAGCAAAAGAACCGGGAGGAGATAAAGGAGGTAGGATAAGAGCTCGGAGAAAAGGAGAAGGGCTTTGGTTATGAAGGGCAATTCCTTTCCAAGGCTCTGGAGAACTCCAACTATCTTGGGCACTACCACCCTGACCACTACCAAAACTGCCAGAAGGCTCGCACCTATCACAAAAGAAGGATAGGCAAGGGCGGTAAGCACTCTGGACTTAGTCTCCGAGACCTTCTGCATGTATTCGCCCGCTATACGCAAAACCTGACCGAGGTTTTCACCCCTTTCTGCGGTCTTTAGCATCTCAAGGAAGAACTCGGGAAAAACTCCTGCCTGAGAAAAGGCTCTGTGTATGCTCTGACCCTTTTCTATGGATTCTTTGACCTTTAAAAGAGCTTCTTTCATGCCTCTGTCTGAGGTCTGTGAAGCCAGCACCTCAAGGGCTTTTAGGAGGTTAAGACCACCCTCAAGGAGCATAGAAAGCTCAAGAAGAGCAAAGGAGAGCTCTTCGTAAGAAGCACTTCTGCGTAGCTTAAGCTCAAACCTCTTTAACTCTTCCAGTTTAAAGGGAAGACTGAGCATCTACTTCAGATTATAAACCAAAGAAGCTCCGAAAGGTCAAACCGGGGTGGAACTGCTGTGTCCAATATAAGTTTATGAGATAATGCACCTCATGAGAAGAGACTGGAAAAAGTATAACACACAGTTGGTAAAAGAGAGGTCGAATCCTCATTGACCCGGACGGACATACTTGACACACAATCACAACACCAGCAAACAAGAAAGTCAGGAAGACTTTCAAATGCCCGATTGCTCTCCCTTTTATCCTCTTTTTTGAAATACACCTTCAAACTACCCCACAGACAAACAGAGGGCTTCGTAACTAAAATTTTGCACGG
>JBCNVH010000067.1:0-6153 GCA_039630295.1 Aquificaceae bacterium
CATAGCGGGCAAAGGTGTGGCAAACCCAATAGCCACCATCCTCTCCTGTAGCATGATGCTGAGGTATTCCTTCGGTCTTTCCACAGAAGCGGATATGATAGAGAAGGCTGTGGAGGTGGTTCTACACAGAGGTTACAGGACGCCGGACATACATGCGGAGGGTTGTATAAAGGTGGGGACGGAGGGCATAACAGAGGCTATAATAGAGGTGGTGGAGGAGCTATGGCGTTAACGGTGCTTATACTTATTCTCCTTCTCTCCTCCGGACTGAAAGCCCAGGAGGCTTTTGAGAGGTTGAGAGAATTCTTCCAGAGGGAAGGTTATGTGATCAGGGTGGAAGGTGCGAGGCTTCTGGTGGACCTGGGTAAGGACAGAGTGAGGGTAGGTGAAGAGTTTCACATTTTAAGAGAGGGCAGAGAAATAGTCCACCCGGTTACAAAGCAGGTTATCGGTAAAGAGAGGGAAAGGGTAGGAAGGATAAGGATAGAGGAAGTGCAGGATAGTTTTTCCTACGCAAGACTTCTGGAGGGCACCGCAAGGGAAGGAGAAAGGGTAAGGTTAAGGGCGGAGGAGTTATGTTTTGAGGGTTCTGAGGAACTCTTTTTCAGGCTAAGGTCCCTTCTTCCGGAGCTTAAGAAGGGCAGGAACTGCACCTATAACCTTAAGGAGATAAGGGATGGTATAGGTGTGGAGTTTAGAGAAAGTCCAGTTGCCTTTTTCCAGACACATACGCCCCTGACAGGACCGGAGAGGGCGAGTTTTGAGGACATAAACTTCCTTGCGAGGGCGCGTTTGCTCCGTCCTTTACCCTCCCTACCCCTCTCCGCAGACCTCTGCGACCTTACCGGCACAGGAAAAGAGTTTCTTCTGGTGCTTTTCCAGGGAAGGGTTGAGGCTTATGAACTCCTCAAGAACGACCTGGTAAAGAGGTTTGACTACAGCCTTCCTGCGGGCGTGTCCGTGGGTTTGCAGTGTGGAAAGCTCACGGAGGGAGGGCAGGACCTGGTGCTCGTTAACCTTGTGTCTGGAGACTCCGCCAGCTCCCTTATTCTCAAGGCAGTGGGTGACGCCCTTGTTCCTGTAGTGAGAAATGTGCCCTACATCATGGGTATACTGAACAAAGAAAGGGCAAGGGAAAGCTTTGTAGGTCAGAGGTTCAGTTTCAGGGATAAGTTTGGGCAAACGGTAAGGCTCGCCATAGAAGGGGAGAAGCTAAGAGAGGTAGGTGCTTTCCTCGCCCCAAGGGGCTTCAGGGTGGACAGTGCCTTTACCTTTGGAGATTATCTCATCTTCACCGATGCCACGGGAAGGGTGAGGGTCTTTAAGGGTGATGGAGAGGTCTTTTCAACGGAGGAAGGTTTTGGTGGTTCCTACACCCTTGTGGAGATACCCCTCGAACAGGGTAAGCTGAACTTTGTCTTCAACCCGAGGGGAACGCAGGTGAGGTTTTTAAACTTCCAGATGGCCCTTCTGGTAAAAAACCATACGGGCATGGTGCAGAGATTTCTGGACATAGTGAAATACAGCAGGGGTGAGCTCTTCTTCTTAGGCGAGAGGCGTAGAGAACTCCTCTCCCTTAAACCCCTCAGGGGTTCGAACTTTGAAGAGGCGGTTCAGGCGGTTCTCACCACTAAGGAGGGCAGGGTTCTCGTCCTTACAGGAAGGACGGGCATGCTTACCATACAGAACAAGGGTGAGGTCTACGAGCTTGAGCTGAGAGCTCTATAATTTCCTCTGCAGGAGGACCTTGAAGGTCTCTCCCATACTCAGGAGCAGGGTCTTTAGCCTTGAGAGCCTTTCTATGTCCTCAGGTGCCTCTGAGAGTGCAAGCCTATGGAGCTCCTCGGTAAATATGGGGGTGCTCAGCAGAAAGTCTCCCAGTTTTTTTATATAGAGGCTAAAGAGCCCAAAGTCTTTGCCGTATTCCTCAAGCAGGGAAAAGTTCACCTGAGCGGTGATATCCATACCCTCCGAAGGCTTGGTGTAAACGCGGTGAGAGCGGTAACCTACCACCGTCCCCTCCGGAAACCTGGCTATATCCCTTGAAGTATAGCCGTAATCCACAACCAGATGGTAGCCTTCTTTGAGCTTCTCCGCCACACCTTTGAGGAAGTCCAGGCAGTCAAGACATACTTCCACCACCTGAGTTAATCCCTGGTAACCCATCCTCCTAAGAAACTCCTCTATGGATGGGTTGGATAGCTCTTTCCAAACCTCTTTACCACCCTCTAAAAAGAGCTCCTTTCCTTCCTTCACCACATGCACAGGGAGGCAGTCAAAGAACTCGTTAGAAAGGATAAGACCACGCACTTCCAGAAGCCTATCTGTCCAGAAGACCTTGTCCTCAAAGACCCTGAGCCTCTTCCTCTGAAGCTCCACGAGCTCCGGGCTGAAGTCGTATATGTAATAGCGAAGTCTTCGGTAAATCTTTGGCTCCTTTTCTCTTAGATAGGTAAGGATGTCGTAAGCTAAGGCACCGCTCCCCCCTCCAAGCTCAATGAGACATGGGTCTTCGTAGTCCTTTAAGAGCTCTCCTATGTGGTAGGCAAGGGAGTAGCCAAAAACCCTGTCCAGCTCCGGTGCTGTAAAGAAGTCTTTACGGAAATCAGAGCGGTAGTATTCTCTGACCCTTTCGGACATCCAGTCTCTAAAGGATATCATCCCGGTGGCCAGCCCATAGGACGGCCCGCTATAAAGTGAAGGTGCAGGTGGAAAACACTTTGCCCCGCATCCCTGCCCACGTTAAACACCAGCCTGTAGCCTCTATTAAGGTTCTCATCGGGTGCATACCCCAACCCCTCTCCTATCCTTCTGGCTACATAAAACATATGCCCTACCAATTCTCTTTCTTCTGGCTCAAGGCTCTGGACACCCACTATGTGCCTTTTAGGAATTATGAGGATATGGATGGGGGCAACAGGGTTGATGTCGTGAAAGGCGTAGACAAGTTCATCCTCATAAACACCCTTTGAAGGTATCTCCTTCCTTACTATCTTGCAGAAGATGCAATCTTGCATGGGTAAAAATTATAAATCAAGCCCAAACCTCTCTCTCAAAAACCTTAGCACCTCAACAAACAACTCCTCCTCTCTTTTGGTGCCGTCCAGAAGGACAAACCTTTCTCTCTCCTGATGGGCTATGAGCAGGTAAGCATCCCTAACTTTCCTGAGATATTCCTTTTTCTCAAAACGGGTTCTTTTTTCCCCCATCCTCTGAAGTGCAAGCTCAAGGGGAACGTTCAGCAGGAAGGTCAGGTCCGGTTTCTTACCCCTCGTGGCTATATGATTGAGTATGTTCACCGTCCCAAGGTTTATCTCCCTTCCGTATCCCTGGTAGGCGGTGGTGGAGTCTATGAACCTGTCCAGTATTACGATTTTCCCTTCCCTCAGGTCCGGAAATATCCTCTCCCAGACCAGGCTTGACCTTGCTGTTTCAAAAAGCAAGAGCTCGGTGGTAGGGTCCATCTCATAGTTGAGCACCAGTTCTCTTATTTTCTCTCCCAGTTCGGTGGAGCCTGGGTCTCTGTAGAGGGAAACTCCGTAGCCGAGCTCTCTAAGATGTTGGTAGAGTTTCCTTGCCTGCGTGCTTTTGCCGGAGCCGTCTATACCTTCAAAGGACAGGAGCATGCTTTATTCTGACCTCCTTGCAGGACTTTGATGAAAACTATACTATAAAGTTCTATATGGAGCTTTTTATAGTGGAAAGCCCCACAAAGGCAAAGACCATAGGGAAGTATCTCGGTAAGGGTTGGGTTGTAAGGGCTACTCTGGGACACATAAAGGACCTGCCTGTGGACCGTCTGGGCGTGGAAGAAGAGAGCTTAAAGCCCACCTTTGTATGGGTTAAGGGTAAGAAGAAACTCTTTGAAGAGATAAAAAAGATAGCCCAGAGGGCAAGTGCTATCTACATAGGGACGGACCCTGACAGAGAGGGGGAAGCCATAGCCTATTTTGTGCACAGAGAGCTGGAAGGGCTTAAAAAACCTACGGGCAGGGTGCTCTTCTACGAAATTACCAGAGAGAGCATCAGGCAGGCGGTCTCCAAACCTGTGGAGATAAACATGAACCTGGTGAAGGCACAGTTTGCCCGCAGGGTTCTTGACCGATTGATAGGCTACCGCCTGTCGCCCTACCTGTGGCAGGCTTTGGGAAAAAGCAGGCTTTCTGTGGGTAGGGTTCAATCACCCGCCCTCAGGCTCATAGTGGAGAGGGAGAGGGAAATAAGGGCTTTCAAGAAAAGGGAATATTACTACATAAGGGTTTTCTTTGAAAAAGAAGGTGTTGAGTTCTCCGCTCTCTGGGACTACAGGTTTGAAAAACCTGACAACGCCAAACCCTACCTTGAGAAGCTGAAGGATGCCCTTTTTGAGGTCTCTGATTACCTTCAGCAGGAAGAGAGGAAAGAACCACCAAAGCCCTTCCTGACTTCAAGCCTTCAGTCCCTTGCAAGCCACAAGCTCAGGATAGGTGTGGAACAGGTTCAGAAGCTCGCCCAGAAGCTTTACGAGGAAGGGCACATAACCTATCCAAGAACGGACAGTTACAGGATGAACACCCAGAAGGCTCAGGAGTTTATGAAATACATAGAGAGGGTCTACGGAAAGGAATATGTGGGTAAGCTGAGAAGCTTCAGAGAGAAGGCTACCGCTCAGGGAGCCCACGAGTGCATAAGACCTACCCAGACCGAAACGCCCCCTCTAAAAGGAAAGGAACTTGAGCTATACACACTCATATTTCAGAGAACGCTGGCAAGTCTTGCAAGCCCTGCGGTCTTTCTAAGGAAAAGGGCTGTTCTCTTACCTCTCTATGAAAAGAGGAAGGGCGATGGTATGAAATTTCTGGCGGAGGGGAGGGAGCTCCTCTTTGAGGGTTATCTGAGGATATACCCTGAAGAGCTTCAGCTTTCATCCCTTCCTGTGCTGAAGGAAGGTGAGCTTTTAAAGCCCAAGAAGGTGACCCTTGAGAAAAGGCAGACCCAGCCGCCACCCCGCTACACAGAGGGCACTCTGGTAAAAAAACTTGAGGAGCTTGGAATAGGCAGACCTTCCACCTACGCCACTATAGTGAAGACCCTCAAAGAAAGGGGCTATGTCCTCGAGGAAGGGGGCTATCTCAAACCTACAGAAGAAGCCTTCGAAGTGGTGGATTTTATAAGGGAGAAGTTTCCGGGGGTGGTGGATTACAGATTTACAGGTCAGATGGAGGAAAACCTTGACCTGGTGGAAGGGGGTAAGAAAGAATGGAAAGAGGTGGTGAGAGAGTTCTTCTCAGGACTTCAGGCTAAGGGGTAGTGGAGGTTTCACTGGAGCTATAATTATACATCTTCGGAGATGGAAAGGCTTTCGGAAAAGTTCAAGGGTGTGCTTATAGGTGGTGCCATAGGTGACGCCCTTGGCAAAAGCCTCGAGGACGTTCCGGAGGAGGAGGCGATAAAGTTCTACGGCGGTAAAATAAGGGGCTTTGTAGAACCCCATCCCCTCAGTCCATCCCTGGGGCTAAGACCTGAACAGACCACCGACGAAACCACCATAAGCCTTCTACTTGCGGAGAGCATAGTGGAGAAAAAATCCCTGGACCCCTACCATTTTTTTGAAAAGTTAAAAGAATGGGTAAGGAAAGAGAAGACCCACCGCTATCCGGACCCTGCGCTCATAACCGCCCTTGAACTCCTTTCCTCCGGCACTTCGCTCGAAGAAGTGGGTTTGATTTCCTCCTCTGTGGAGGGTGTGCTCAGATGCACCATCACAGGTCTCTTCCATTACTACAACCCCCATCTGGCGGCGGAGGCAGGAAGGCTCGTAAGTCTGATAACCCATAGAAGCAAAGAGATATACGACGCCAGCGCGGTTGTATCCGCCCTCATATCCTTCCTGCTTCTGGAAAGTTTTGACCTGAAAAGCTCACAGGACAGACTGGCTCTTCTTCAAAGCTGAAGGGTCTTATGAAATATGACAAGAACAGGCAATACCTCCAGAGGGTATGGGCAGCTCTGCAGAAGGGTGCTGATGTGGAGGAAGCCGTCCACCAGCTTGGCAACTCCACCTTCGTCTTCGAAGCCCTACCCCTTTCTCTTTTCCTCTTCCTCCATAATGCGGATGAGCCTCTGGAAGCCCTGTGGCAGGCGGTTAACTCCTGCGGTATGGCGGGAGGAGAT
>JBCNVH010000068.1:0-4710 GCA_039630295.1 Aquificaceae bacterium
AATCCTGTTGAAAGGCAAGGCTTTCAAGAGGGGCTATTTTCAAGGCTTTGATTGACAAGGATTTAAAATGGGCGATGGAGGACTCGAACCTCCGACCTCCATCTTGTGAGGATGGCGCTCTACCTCTGAGCTAATCGCCCAGGGACAACCCAACATCTATTATACTGCATGTTAAGCCTTCCGAATATGTTATAATTCTCTGACATGTCCGCTATAAATAAGGTAAAAGCAAGAGAGGTGCTGGATTCAAGGGGCAACCCTACTGTTGAAGTAGAGGTAGAGCTTTCCTCAGGTGCAAGGGGCAGAGCAATCGTGCCGAGTGGGGCTTCAACTGGTGAGAAGGAAGCTCTGGAGTTAAGGGACCATGACCCCAAGAGATATCTCGGTAAAGGTGTTCTAAAGGCGGTGGACAATGTGAATTCTTTGATAGCAAAGGAGGTGGTTGGTCTTGAGGCGGGAGAACAGTTTCTCATAGATAGGGTGCTCATAGAGCTTGACGGCACGCCAAACAAGAGCAAGCTTGGTGCTAATGCTATACTGGGTGTGAGTATGGCGGTGGCAAGGGCTATGGCTCAGGAACTGGGCGTAAGCCTGTTTAGATACATAGGAGGTCTAAGAGGAAAGAGACTTCCTGTGCCTCTTATGAACGTTATAAACGGTGGCGTGCACGCGGATAACCCTCTGGATATACAGGAGTTTATGATAGTGCCGGTGGGTGGTGGATGCTTTTCGGAAGCTCTGAGGATAGGCGTGGAGGTCTTCCATACTCTCAAAGCTATCCTGAAAGAGAGGGGATATTCCACCAATGTGGGGGATGAGGGAGGTTTCGCACCAAACCTTGAAAGCACTGAGAAAGCCCTTGACATGCTTATGCTCGCTATAGAAAAGGCTGGATATAAACCCGGCGAGGATGTGCTTCTGGCTTTAGATTGTGCTTCCTCAGAGTTCTACTATGAGGATGAACTATACCGCATAGAGGGGAAAAGGTTCAACTCGGAGGAACTTTGTGCCTTTTACTCTAAACTTCTGGAAAAATATCCGATAGTATCCATAGAAGACCCTATGGCGGAGGACGATGTGGAGGGTTGGAGGCTCATCACCAAGGAGCTTGGTTCAAAGGTTCAGCTGGTCGGTGACGACCTCTTTGTGACAAACCCCAAAATACTGGAGGAAGGCATAAAAAAGGGGCTTGCCAACGCGGTATTGGTAAAGCTCAATCAGGTGGGAACTTTAACGGAGACACTTGAGACAGTAGCCCTTGCCCAGAGGGCGGGTTATGGTGCCATTATATCTCACAGGTCGGGCGAGACAGAAGACACCTTTATATCTCACCTTGCGGTTGGCACCAACGCAGGACAAATAAAGACAGGTTCTGCATCAAGAACGGACAGGGTGGCAAAATACAACGAACTACTTAGGATTGAGGAGGAGCTGGGTCATGAGGCAGATTTTTGGGGGAAGGAAGAGTTTCTCAGGTTTAAAACCTGAGATTTTGTTAAAGTTCTTTCCCTTTCTGCTTTTTCTCTACACATGCCATAACCTTTTTCTAAGCCAGTATAGTATTTTCAGGGTCTTTGAGCTTGAAAGGGCAAGTCAGGAGGTTCAAAAGCAGATAAATCATTACAAGGCGGAGAACAGAAAAAAGGAACAACTCTTAGAGCTTGTGAAAGAGCATCCCAAACATTGGGAAAAGTTTGCCAGAGAATACATGCAAATGCATAGAGAAGAAGAGTTTATACTTATACTTAAAGATTGAGTGCTGTAGTTGAAGGGCAAACTTAGAATAGCTTTTTAAATAGGTTAACATCTATGTTTACAGATTTATCTTTTCCTCAACCACAAAGGGTTTGTCTTCTCTTGTTCGGTAGTAGACCCTCACAAGAAGCTCCGCTATAACACCCGTGGATATTAGCTGTATGCCCGCAAGGGTAAAAAGCACGCTAAGTATGAGCAGAGGACGCCTGCCTATATCTTCCTCAAGGAAAAGCTTTATAAAAATCAGATAGAAGAGCATAAGGAGACCGAGGGTGAGGAGTAGAAAGCCCAGAGTTCCAAAGACATACATGGGTTTGTTTATGTATTCGTTTAAAAACTTTACCAGAAATATGTCCAGTATAACCCTCGTGGTCCTACCTATGCCGTATTTGGACCTGCCATAGGCTCTCGGATGGTGTCTTACAGGCACCTCCGCCACCTTAGCCCCCAACCTTTTGGTAAGGGCTGGCAGAAACCTGTGCATATCACCGTAAAGCTCAAGCTTTTTTATTATTCCAGCTCTGTAAGCCTTTAGGGTGCATCCGTAGTCATGAAGTCTCACACCGGTGACCTTTGATATAATCCAGTTGGCAATCATGGAGGGCAATCTTCTGGACAGGAAGGGGTCTTTCCTCTCCTTTCTCCAACCGCTCACTATGTCGTAGCCTTCCTCCAGCTTTTTTAAGAGTGCGGGTATGTCCTCAGGGTCGTTTTGAAGGTCTGCGTCCATGGTTACTATGACCTCACCGCTTGCATGCTGAAAACCCGCATACATGGCTGCTGTCTGACCGTAGTTTTTCCTGAAGCGGATAAGCTTTACCCTCCTGTCCTCCTCCGCTATCTTTTTTAGCTTTTCCCAGGTTGCATCCACCGAGCCATCGTCTACGAAGACAATCTCGTATTCCTTGCCCAGTTCCTCGAGGACGGGTTTCAGTTTCCCGTAGAGCAGGGGAATGTTTTCCTCTTCGTTATAGGCAGGTATTACCAGAGAGAGGTAGAGCCCTTCAGACTTCATAACCGCCCTCCGACATAAGTTTCACGATAACTTTCTTACCTCTATCCTCCACACTTTCAACCCTGTAGTCATAGAAGTTTATCCTGAAAAGCTCAAAGGGTGAAAGTCCTTTTTCCGCTATATATCTCAGGGTGTAGGCATAGTGTTTTGCAGGGTTGTTCACAATTTTACCCTTTCTGTAGTATTGAAAGCTTACTAACTTCTCCGCCACCCCAAGGTCAAAGAGAGAGAGATGCTCTTTTGGAACGAGAGGGACAAGCACTTTATCCTTAAATAGCTTACGGGATAGGTTTTTAATGTGCTCCTTCCAGAAGTCAAAAAGGGTCTTACCCTGATAGAGCTCCTTCCATCCGAGGGGTGCATAAGGTATGCAGGCTGTAGGCTTGACCAGACCGTAAAGGGGTGAGAGGACGAGTGAGTTTTCCACCACATACTCCATAACCCTTGGGGGCATTACCCATAGCTCCAGACTGTCCCAGAAGGGACCTGCAAACCTTCTGTAAAGGGGTGCAAGAGTGTTTTTCTGAACAAATTCTCTCTCAAGCATTCTTGCAAAAGGTTCAAACTCAGAAACATTAAACCTATCTGCGGAGCAGTCTTTAAAGCTAATAGAGTGCTGTTTTCTGCTATAGGGCAGGATAAAGAGGAACATGAATAGAATTATAAGGCATGAGGTTGAAAAAACATTTAGGTCAGCACCTTTTGATAGCGGGCGGGGTGATAAGTCGTATAGGAGAGTTTATAAAACCTCAAGAGGGTGATGTGCTTGTGGAAATAGGTCCTGGCACGGGAAACCTCACAAAGGAGATACTTAAATACCCTTTCAGAGAGCTCCACCTTTTGGAGATAGACCGGATATGATAGAAAAGCTAAAGAGAGAGATAATGGACCACAGGGTCAGAATATACAAAGCGGATGCGAGTAGATTTGATTTTTGCTCGCTTGGTGAGAGCCTAAAACTATACGGAAACTTACCCTACAACGTAGCCAGCCTTATAGTAGAGAACACTGTCTTCCACTACAGGTGCATACCTCAGGCAATTTACATGCTACAGAAGGAAGTAGCTGAAAAACTGCAGAAAGGTCCCTCTTGGCTTTCCACCTTTGTCAGAACCTTTTACAGAGTGGAGTATCTCATGAGCCTTCCTGCCAGATTCTTTAGACCGCCACCCAAGGTTCAGTCGGGGCTGTTAAGGTTCACGAGACAGAACATCCTTCCGGAGGTTGACCTTTTGGATTATAAGTGCTTTCTTGTGGAGCTCTATCGTATGAAAAAAAGAGCTCTCAGGAGCAAGCTTCCGGAAAATGCTCTCCTTAGAGTGGGCATTGACCCTATGCGAAGGGTTGAAACTCTTAGTCTTGAGCAAGTTTTAGAGCTCTACCGTCAGAAGCGTGAATCTCCTGAATAAGCCTCTCCACAGCCTTTTCCTTTGACTTGACCTCAAGGACAAGGTCTATTCTGTTGCCACCAAACATCTCTAAAAATTCCAGAAAGTCCTCAAGTCTCACCCACTCACCGTGCTCACCAAACCTGTGCTTGCCCTCTGGCTTTGAAGAAAGATGAAACTCCGGAGTGCGGTCGCCCCAGGTTGACAGGAGCTCTTCCGGCTTAAACTGAGACGGGTTGAGACTGTGATGGTAGTGGTCGTAAACCACGGGCACTGGGAGCTCCGCAAGGAGCAGGTCTCTTACTGTATAGTGCCTCTCATCATTTTCCACCACAAGCCTTTCTATGAGCCAAGGGGTGAGCTCTCAAGACCTTTTTAAACCTCTCAAGGCTTTCTCTCTTATTCTCGTAGACACCACCCGCGTGAACCACCACCACACCCTCACTGCCCACACCAAGCCTGTCAAGAAGCCAAGAAATGATATTCAAGCTCACGCAGGGCAGACTCTACCACCTCTCTTTTTGGAGAACTCAGAACCACAAACTGACCCGG
>JBCNVH010000069.1:0-6391 GCA_039630295.1 Aquificaceae bacterium
GAAGTGAGACCTATGGTGTAGGTCCCGTCTCCGTTATCCTTTGCCCAGGTGAAGGCATTGGCTTCTGCGTCCACATCATACAAAAGGTCCTCGGGTATGTTGCACCCGTTGACTACAGCCATGATAACCCTCCTTTATAGAGATTTTAAAAAGTTAACACCTTGTCTGCTTCCATTGCCCTGAGAGCAAACTCGCTGGCTGGCACCACTCCATCCAGCTCCGGTATAAGCTCTTCAGGCTTGTAGCCAAGAGAATCTATAGCCTGCTTGCAGGAATAAAACTTCACCCCTGCACCTTTGGCATCCTTCATAAAATCGTATACGGTCTTTAGCTTTTTACCGTTGGGCGATAGACAGTTGGGCTCTGCGGGGATTATCCTCTCCGCCACGCCCTTTTTTAAAAGTTTCGTCCCATCCATGTTGAAAAACATTTCCACATCCGCCTCGTTGGCGGACATAAGAGCTGCAATGTAGAAGGGTAAAGCGCATCGCCAGGGGGTTTTTGGACCGCTGGTCATCAGTATGACTACCTTCACGATTCTATAGCCCTCCTTGCCTCAGACTCCTCAGGAACACCCACAAAGGTAAGCTTACCGTCTATTATGGTGGAAGGAACAGCCCTTACTATCGAGCTTTTTAGCCCACATCCTTCCCTCGGGCTGTGCCACATCAAGGACCTCGTATTTAAAGCCATACTCCGCCTGAAGTCTTTTCCAGAGGTTGTCCGCATCGGGACAGGTGGCACACCACTGAGAGACCAGCAGTATCACATGCTTATCCTTTGCCGCCATCAAGTGCACCTCATACAGATTATATCCCATTCGTCAATGTATTTTCTCATATCCTCTATCGCTTCCCTGCCATAGAGGAGGTCTTTTATATCTCTCTGCAGGTCCAGAGGTTTGAGCCTTGCTATCCATCCTTCACCATAGGGGTCGTAGTTTATTATGTCTGGCTGTTCAAGGACTTTCTCGTTCCTTGCCACTACCTCACCCTCTACCAGGGCGTTTATAGGACCCGCCCACTTCCCGCTCTCCAGAGATGCCACGGGCTTGCCCTTCTTTATCACCTTACCCACATCCTTTATACGGGCGTGCAGGAGCCTTCCCGCTCTCACCTGACCCACATCCGTCAGACCCATGGTAACTGTCCCGTCCTCGTTGACCCTTAGCCAGGTCTGGGTTTCTATCTCGTAGTAGAGGTCAAGAGGGATTAGGCATCCGTTATAATCCCACTCCTTATCGCTTTCCAGCCCCTGCACCACACCCATAGAAAACCCTCTCAGGCAAGTCCAAGTCTTTTAAGCACAGGAATTGGGTCAGAGAGGTTGTCCTTTAGCTTTACATCGTTGGCGCTGTAGCCAAAGGCAAGCCCAAGGAGCTGGGTAAAGTAAGCTGCAGGCACATCCACATCGGGCACGCCTTTCATCATAAGCCTGTGGCGATACATCTCAAGGGAGGCATGACAGAGAGGACACTCGGTGGCTATGATATCCGCACCGTTGCGCTTTGCAGTCTGGAGTATCATCATCACAAACTTTTCAGAAACCATCTCGTCAGAAAGAGAGTGGGGTCCACCACAGCACTGGGTATGCATGGGCTCGAACTCCACGCTGGTGGCACCTGCAGCCTCAAGGAGAGCATTCATGTAGTAAGGGTGCTCGTCGTCATCCGCAGTCTCTCTCCTTCTGGGTCTTACTCCTTCTTCCTGACCGCCTGCGTGGGCGTAGGTTCTGGCATAGAAGTGGGGTCTTGTGTATAGACAGCCGTAGTAATTGGCTACCTTCAGACCCCTGAGAGGTTTCTTGGTCTTCTCCTTAACCTTCTGAGGTCCAGCCTCGTGGTAAAACCACTCAAGTATGTGGTAAGTTTGAGGTATCTGGTCAAGAGAATCCACACCGCCTTCCCTCAGAAGGGCATTGACCTTATCAAAGACCGCCCTGTCCGTCTCGAGGAAGTATTCCGCCCTCTGCAGGGAAAAGGAACAGCCATTGCAGGGTGCCACAATCACATTATGACCCTGTTTTCTCGCCAGGGACATGTTTCTGGCATTCAGGAGCATGGTGCCCATAAAGGTCACGTTTTTGGACTCCATAGCACCACAGCAGTTGTAGTCCTCAAGGTAGTCAAGCTCAAGACCGAGCTCCCTGGCTACTATTCTTGTAGAGACATCGTAGGACCTGGCTGCACCCTCAAGAGAACAGCCGGGGTAGTAAGCAACCCTTTTTCCTATCACACCCATGTTAAAACCTCCTTAATGTAATGCACCCTCTTCCTGCATCACCTTGCGCAGAACTTGCTTGAACCTGCTCCAGTTTTTGGTTTTGGGATGGAAGAGCATGTGTTTAGCGTTGAGAACGAGGAAGTCTATGTTCATGGATTTTAGGGGCTTCATGGTAAGCTGTTTTAGCCACTCGGGCGTTTCACCTATGAAGGGTATGGGTTTTTTGAGTATGGGGTCCTTGAAGACCTTGTATCCCTGCTTTTCAATCCATCCAAAGAGCAATTCTCCATCCTCTATCCTTCCGTATTCAATAACCGACTCGGTGAAGAACCTGTCAAATTTCTTGGAAGGATACTCGTCTATGAGACCCTTCTTTGCCATGGTTCTAAGGATGACTTTTAACACCTCCTCCACAAGAACGCCCTTGGGACATCTGTGGGTGCATTTGTGGCAGGAGACACACCTCCACATCACATCCGCACGCTTCTGGAGCTCGTCTATCATACCCAGCCTTGCCAGATAGATGAAGTGCCTCGGGTTGTATCTCTCATCCCAGTAGTTGTGCACTGGGCAGGAAGCGGTGCAGTAGGAACACTGATAGCACTGGTTTATAGTTTTACCATCAGGAGAGTTTATGATTTCTTGAGCAAAGTCCAGGTCGTAGTCGTTTATCACCCTTGGAAGGATGATAAGGTTCCAGTCTCCGGAGATGTCAACACCGTCAACTACGAGCCTTTCTTTCCTCAGTATTCTCTCCGGCTCTACAAGGCTTCTTTCATGTATAGCCATGGTTTACACCTCCAAAAGGTCTTCATTTCTCAAAACACCGAGCAGTCTCCTCGCCATAGAACCAGCTGGCGGAAAAAAACCCTTGGCGCTGTGCATTGTGGAAAGGGTCATGTAGTCCACATAGGTGGCGTATATCATAGCAAGGAAAATGTCCACGAAGAGATAGCCCTTTACCTTTATGCCAAAGTCAAGGAGCTTTTCCTGAACCTGTTTGTATATAAGCTCAAATTCCTCGTAAGTCTCACCATACATATGCTTTTTAGGTGGCTCTTCCTTTAGAAAGACCACCGCTCCGCTCTCGCTTTCAGGGTCCCATATCCAGCTGGTCCAGAGCACATACTGCTCGGGGAAGGTAAAGTGAAGTATCTCGCTGGCTATATCTCTTGCGGATTTCCTGTCCACACCCCTTATTTCCCTGGCAAAATTCTCAACCCTCTCTTCCCAGCTCTGAGCTTTTCCGTAAAGCAGGTCGCTTATGGCTCTCTTGAGCTTTTCCAAACCTGTTTCTTTGATTATCCTTTCTCTCTTCCTTCTGGCGGGAAAGATCTTCTCCAGAATTAGGTCCAGGTCTTCCTCCGTCAGAGATGCGAGCCTTTCCTTGCTAAAAGCCTGCTGGAAGAGGAGGGACTTGGCGAGGAGGTCTTTGTAAAATTCCTGCACAAACTCCTCACCCTCGCCAAGTATTTTTATCAGGTAGTCCCTTACCAAAAAGTCGTCAAGAATTACAGGCTTTTTCATACGGTCACCTTTGCACCTATGAAGGCAGCGGCTTCTGCGGCGGCAGCCTCACCTTCGGAGAAGGAGGATTCTATGTCTATTGGACCTTTACAGGCACCCGCTATGAATATACCGGGTTTGTTGGATATTATGTTAGAACCAGATTCATCAGAAGGCACCAGAAACTGGCTGTCCGGGTCCTGAGAAAGACCAAGTATTTTTGCCACCTTCTTGGTTCCCGTGAGGGCTCCATACCAAGAACAATCACCAGGTCCATGGGGACTTCCCGCAGAGTCTTCTTGGACTGACGGGTGTCTCCTTGTGTTTGACCCTGAGCCTTCCATCCGCAGGGCTGTAGGTTATCTCCGCAATCCTTCCGCGCACATACCTTACGCCATACTGCTCCTGAGGTGCCCAGTAGAAGGGATATTCCCAGGTGCCATAGGTTCTCACATCCATGTAGTAGCAAAAGACATCCACATCCGGATAGTGTTCTCTTATCTCAGAGCCCTGAAGACCTGACAGAGCACAGCCGTATCTGCAGCAGTGCACGTTGGTCACACCCAGCTGTCTGTCTCTCGAGCCTACACAGAAGACGAAGGCTACCCTTTTGGGGAGCTGTCCGTTGGAAGGTCTGTAAAGCTTACCTTCCTGAGAGAACATTTTTTCCAGTTCAAGGTTTGTTATAACATCGGGATAGAGCCCATAACCCAGCTCACCCTTTCTTCTGGGGTCAAAGTGTTCAAAGCCGGTGGCTACCACTATGGCGGATACTTCCTGCTTATCTCCGTTAGAAAAGGTCACCCTGTATTCTCCGGGTTCACCTTCGCAGGCGGTGAGCTCCGTATTGAGGAGCACCTTCACATTAGAGTTGCTCTCCACCTCTTTTATGTAAGGACCTATCACCTGGGAGGGTTTAAGCTTCCTTGGAATGAGGGTATGGTAATGGTTCTTGATAGGGTTCCCACCCAGCTGACCGTCCTTCTCAAGAAGGATGGTGGAGATACCAAGTCTTCCCAGCGTTCTGGCTGCTGCAAGTCCTGCAGGACCGCCTCCTACCACTAACACACTCTTAGCCATGTTGAACCTCCTGTATTTGTTCTTATGGGGGCGCAAGCCCCCATGGTAAGTTCAGGACTTGAAGAGAGGTATGGTAGCAGTTGCGGATGCTCTGGGTTTGCCGGTGGAAGTTCTGCTGTAGGGCTCATAAAGGTCGTATTCCTTGAAGAACTCCATCAGCTCATCGTATTTACCAGCCTTTTCAAGCTCCGCTATGTATTTGACCGTGTCTTCCCACTCTTTTCTCAACTCTCTCCAGTTTGTTATACCCATCTTCTCAAGAAGAGGTTCGTAATTGGAGCAGTTCCAGTAGAGCTGGATTATCTTGAAGGGATGGGCGCCACAGGCGAGGGCGGAGAACATCACATCCGACATGACCGCAACCGGGTGATACATGCCATGAGCCTTGCCTATCCACTGGTTCTTTTCGAAGGTGGTGGTGCAGCCCGTGTCATGGGTAACTATAAGGTCCGCCTTTACCTCCTCCGCTATGACCTTGAGCTTTCTCTGGATGGCAAAGGACCTGGTGAACTCTCTCTCGGTTAGTATGTGTCTGAAGCCAAAGCCACAACAATCATACCAGGTGGAGTAATCCACCACCTGAGCACCCAGAGCCTTAACCACAGCCGCAGATGCTGCGGGTCTCTGACCGTTGTAAACCTCAGGGTCGTAGGGGTAATCATCCGCTATCATCTTGTAAGTATGGCAGGCGTTGTGTATGGCAACCCTTACATTGGAAACATCTATGCCCTTTGCCTTACCTTCCTTCTGATAGAGGTCAGCAATCTTGTGCCTTACTGCGTGGACCCACTCGGAGTAGTGAACCACCTCCTGAGGAATGACTATCCTTCCATCCTCTGTGAGCCTTCCCAGTTTTTTCAGTATGGGTTTTACCGCATCCCTGAGCTCCTTGTTCATGATTAGCTGTTCCCTGGTCTCCTTGTAGGAGCCGAAGGAGGTTCCGCAGTGTATAAGAGGATAGTAGCCCGTTTTCCATGCCTGATGCATGTTTCTGAGCCAGACCGCCGCAAGAGCTACAGGGTTTGAAGTCCCGGAACCGTGGTAGTTCCAAGCGGTGCAAGAGGTCTGGTGAGGCTCATTCAAATAGTCAAGACCGAACTTGTTCATAAACCAGAAAATGGAGGCAGGATATCCGGGTATGTTCCCACACTGACCGCAGGACTTGTGATGCCAGAGCTTGTTAGTGGGTATGGTCTTTATCCTTCCCGTTCTGGTAAAGACCTCCACAGGCTGGTGCTCTTCTGTTATCCTGTGTATGAGGATTTCTCCCTTGGCTTCCAGCTCTTCCATCATCTCAAAGATGTGGTCGTAGTGGGCGCTGTATTCTTTGAGCGGGAAAGGTGGCTCGGAAGGATACCTCAAAAGCCCTCCCGGGCTGTTATGTCCAAAACCGTGTGTGTGTGCCATGATTACACCTCCTTACAAAGTTTATTTGGGGTACTAACCCCTTTTGTTAGCTTATTCTTCCTCTTCATAGAGCTCCTGATACCTTTCCTCGTTCTCTTCCACTATGTCCATTATGACGTTGTAAAGGTTAGGGTCAAGCTTTTCAAGCATTTCAAATATACCCGTTTCTCTCCATA
>JBCNVH010000007.1:0-4108 GCA_039630295.1 Aquificaceae bacterium
GCTTGAAAAATTCCAAGGGCAAGGGCTTTGCACCCTCAATGAGCGCACCGTCTGAAGTGTTGTAAACTTTTACGCCCTTTTTCCTTATGGTTTGCTCTATTCCATACTTAGTTATAGCAAACCACTGGTTGGTGTAAACTATTCCCCCAAAGTTTCCGGGTATTGGGATATCAAACTCCACCGGTGACTTTGATAACATGCTTTCAGGGTTGTAGTAGTTGGTAAGTTTTGAGTGATGTTTTTGAGGGTCTTTTGAGCCAAGAACTTACACCAAAGAGGTATATTTCCTCAAAGCCAAACTCAGCCGCAAGGGCAACACCGGTGACGTTTACCGTGGGTCCCGTGTGCCATATGATAGGTGAGCCGTTGGTTCTAAAGCAGAGCTCCTGTATCGTTCAGTTTGAGGAACATGTATCCCTTTTTAAAGAGCTTAAAGCAGTCAGTCCAGAGGGGGTTGTTAGCTATAAGTCTGGTCTTTTTGAGAAACTGCCTGTCTACCTCAATAAGGGCGTCGTAGGTAAACTTTGTCCTTTCTATTTCTACATGAAAGTCTGGCACTATACCAGCCCTTTGAAGTGCGGATATGGTAGAACCACAGGAAAATATGACAGCCCTATCCTGATACTCTTTTATTTTTTCTATTGCAGGGTCAAGGGAAGGACCCGCACCCAGCACAAAGGCAACAGAACCCTTTGGCACTTTTTTCTGAGGGTAATACAGAGGTATCTTTTTTTCAAACTTTTCTAAAGTCCAGTGCAAAGACCAGAGCTCGTCGTCAAAGTATCCATGAAAGAGCTCCTGAAAGGCAGGTGAACTGTTGAACCACTCTATAACCTTCATGGGTGGATTGTATCGGAGATGCTCAAAATAATAGCCCCAGTAAAAGACGCCGGGATTGACCTGCTGGACAACTCTCAGAAGGTCAGAAAAGGCGTTATCCAGGTTGCTCTCCCTTATGAGTTTGTCCTGAACAATCATCTCAAGCCTTCTTCCGGGGAGAGAGTAATAATTCAAGAGCCACTCCCAGTCAAGAGTGTATATGCTGAGCCTGAAAAAGGCGGGGACATCCAGTATGACCAGGTTCTGAACCTCGTATTTTTCAAGAAGAGCTCTCAAGTGAAAACCAAAGCCAAGACCCACCATCAAAAGCAAAGGTATATAACCCGTCTCCTTCAGGGGTTTCGGCTCTATCCTGTCCTCTACCCTCTTGAGAAGTTCATCCGAGTATCTGTGGGCTATTAACTCACCTCCGAGGTCCCTCTTGTGTCCTTGCATGTCCGGGAAAAGCCTGACAGGTTTTTCCTCGAAGGCTTTGACCTGAGAAAGGCTTGCCTCATAAGCATCTCCTCCGTATATAAGACCTCCACCCAGGTCCGCATCCACCCTCCCTTCCTCATCTACCTTTATGCTAAAGGGTGTCTGACAGGAGGATATGGTCTGAAGTATGGCAGGGGCTTTTCTGCTTAGGAACTCATGGTTTTTGTAGACCATTTTTTTGAGCTCTTCTTCGGTAAATTTCATGTTGTTTATTATACCGCCGTGTCCCATATAAGTTTGTGTGAAAAGAGAATAGAATTGAAGTTTTGCAAAGGCTTAGCGAACCTATTGTCAAACATTCACAAAGTGCTTGACTATCAAAGGTTTGAGAACAGCTATCCTGAAAAAGCCTCAATAAGGCTATGACCTCTACAGAGACTTTGTCAATCATGAACCTGGAGGGGTTCAAGAGATAAGGTTGATAGGAATAGGTTCAATCCATGCAAAACTTTAGGTAGGATTTTAGAATGTTCATTTTTTAGACCTCCTTGCGTAGGATTGGGTATTAATATGATACCTTCCTATGCAAGGCTTTTTGAGAAAGAGTTTCTACACTTCCTTAATTTCTCACCCGACGTATAGGTTATAATATAACAGGAGGTGGTAAAATGAATGTTATTGTGAGGATACCCACCCCCCTGAGAAGGGTCACGAACGGTCAGGGCGAAGTGCAGGTGCAGGCAAGCACAGTAAGGAATGCCATAGAAAGGCTTGAGGAAGTCTATCCCGGTTTTAAGGAAAGACTTGTGGATGAGCAGGGTGAAGTCAGGAAGTTTGTTAACCTTTATGTAAATGATGAAGATATAAGGTTTCTTAAGGGTCTGGATACGGAGCTCAAGGATGGGGACATTCTTTCCATAGTTCCCGCCATAGCGGGTGGTCAGAGATAGATTTTCTCTAACTGGAGTAATAACTCTTCAAACAGCTGCTTTGCCAGACCTTCGGAGGGCAATTCCAGGGTTATTCTCTCCAGCCCACCTGTTGAGACTATAACCCTGCTCTCCTTAAGTTCCATACTTTTTATATGATGGTAGGGGATGACTATGGTCCTTTCTCTGTCCTTTGTGGTGTATATGAAGTATTTACTTTCCAGTTCTATGCCCAGTGCTTTGAAGGTTTCTTTTATGCTTCTCATGGAAGACCCGGTGGTATCTTTATCGGACTTTCAAACCTTTCCCGCTCTTCTTTTACCACCATGGCGTATAGACCAAAGCAGTAATTACCCACTTCTACCACCCTGCCAACCCTTAGACCGGCTTCCTCGAGCATGAGACCAACCTCCCATTCAGAGTAGACCTCCTCCGGTGGAGGACCCTTATCCCTTTCCTCCTTTTTCCAGTCTATTATAGCCAGAAAGGCAAGGGGCTTGCAGACCCTCTTAACCTCTTCCATGAACTTCACAGGGTTTTCCAGCTCGTGGAATACGAAGACCATGGAAACGAAATCCACACTGTTATCAGGCAGTGGGATATGGTTTTCTTGAGAAAGAACAACTTCCACGTTGGAAAGTGATAGGCTCTGAACCTTCTTGGTTGCATACTCCACTGCGAGGGGCTCTATGTCCACGCCGTAAACCTTCCCTTCCTGACCTACAAGCTCCGAAAGGTAAGGAAGGTAAAAACCCGCACCGCTCCCCACATCCAGCACCTTCATGCCCTTCCTCAGACCGAACTCTCTGAAAACCTTTTTGGGGTCAAAGAGCTCAAGCCTTGAGGGGTCGTCCAGTTTTTGAAGTTTTGATGGGTCAAATTTGTGAGCCATGTCTAAATTATACCAGCTTTAAAATCTCTCTCAGCTGTTTTATCTCATCTCTGAGCTTTGCCGCCTTTTCAAACTCCCACCTTCTGGCATATTCCCACATCTCCTTCTCAAGCCTGTTTATCCTCTCTATGAGATCTTCCTCCGAGGAAATGCCCTTTGGTAGTCTAAGAGGAAGCTTTACATAATCAAGCTCTTCTATTGCCAGCAGTTCTTTTACCGGTTTTACTATGCTTTTTGGTGTTATTCCATGCTCCTGATTGTATCTTTCCTGAACCTGTCTTCTCCTGTTGGTCTCTTCTATAGCTCTTTTCATAGTTTCGGTTATCCTGTCCGCATAGAGTATAGCCTTTCCGTTTAGGTTTCTTGCGGCGCGTCCTATGGTCTGGATGAGAGAGGTGTAGCTCCTTAAAAAACCCTCCTTGTCCGCCTCCAGTATGGCAACCAGAGACACCTCTGGTAGGTCAAGTCCTTCTCTCAAAAGGTTAACACCCACTATAACCTCTACTGTGCCCTCTCTTAACTCTTTCACCACCTTTGCCCTTTCTATGGCGTCCAAGTCCGAGTGCATGTATTTTGCCCTTATGCCCCTCTCGTTCAGATATTCGGAGACTTCCTCCGCAAGCCTTTTGGTGGTGGTGAGGACAAGAGCTCTTTCCCCTTTTCTTCTTCTCTCCTGAACCTCTCTTATGAGGTCCTCCAGCTGGTTTCTTGTGGGACGCACCTCCACAAGAGGGACCCAGGACCCGGTGGGGCGAACTATCTGCTCCACTATTATCCCCCTGCTCCTCTGTATCTCCCAGTCCACGGTGTGGCGGACATGTATATTACCTTATCTATCTTTTGCAGGAACTCTTCAAACTTCAGGGGTCTGTTGTCCAAGGCTGAAGGTAACCTCCAGCCGTATTCTACCAGCTTTTCCTTTCTTGAACGGTCCCCCCTATACATAGCCCTTATCTGGGGTATGGTTACATGAGATTCGTCCACCACAAGCAGGAAGTCTTCAGGAAAGTAATCAAGGAGCGTATAGGGT
>JBCNVH010000070.1:0-19740 GCA_039630295.1 Aquificaceae bacterium
TATGGTAATCTTCAAAAAGAGCTTGAGAATAAGAAAAGAGAATTGCAGGAAAAAGAAGAACTGGAAAAGCGAAAGGAACAGTTGAACGAAGAGTATGAAATATACGAAATACTTAACAAGGACTTTTGGGACTCTAAACACAGATTTCCAGATTATGTAAGTAAGATTGTGCTACACGAAATGGTTGAGATAGCAAACTACTACTTTTCTAAATTTACTTCAGGGAATTACACTTTTGAATTAGATGATGATTTGTATGTTCTTGAAAAGAACACAGGACACAAGAGACCTGTTTCCAGTCTCAGTGGTGGAGAGACCTTTCTGGCAAGCCTTTCACTTGCCTTTGCGGTGGCGGACATTATGTCTCAGAACGCACCACTTGAGAGTCTTTTCATAGACGAAGGCTTTGGCTCTTTAGATGCGGAGACAAGAGAATCCCTTTCTGATTTTCTCTTTGAACACATAAGAGGTTCAAGCGATAGGGTAATAGGCATAATAACTCACATAGATGATATAGCGGATAAATTCAGCCAGCGTATAGAGATAGAAAAGAGGGGTGGCTCGGCGCATATAAAGGTCGTATATTGATATTTATGAAAACTTTCAGGACTTTAAACTCAGTCTCAAGTAGGTATTTTGTCAAATTAATAGATTTAAAGGCGGAGGTAGAGCCATGAGGACTATAAGCAAGGAAGAGTTAAAAGAACTCTACGACAAAGACTTCCCTCTTTGGGCTGAGATAAACCTTGAGCTTTTAAGAGAAAAACTCTATGACCTTGTGGATTGGGAGAACTTATTGGAGGAGATAGAGGATATGGCAAGGTCTGATTTAAAGGCATGCATTAGCCATTTAGCTGTTATTCTTGAGCATCTTTACAAGTGGGATAACTTTAGACATTTAACGAGAGGTGGTAAGGAAAAAGGAGAATTTGGATGGATAGTAAGCATTGAGAACGCAAGGAGGAAGATAGCGAGGCACTTCAAAAACTATCCAAGTTTGAAAGGTAAGCTACCTCACAGGCTGGAAGAAGCATGGCAGGAAGCAGTAGATAACATAAGACTGTGGCTTTCTGAACAGGATATAGACCCGGAAAAGATGAACATACCAGAAAAATGTCCATACACTTACGAAGAAGCGATGCAAAGAGATTTAAGAAAGGAGGTAGAGTCATGAAAACAATAAGCAAGGAGGAACTTAGAGAACTCTACGACAAAGACTTTCCTCTCTGGGCTGAGATAAACCTTGAGCTTTTAAGGGAGAAACTCTATGACCTTGTAGACTGGGAGAACTTATTGGAGGAAATAGAGGATATGGCGAGGTCTGATTTAAAGGCATGTGTAAGCCATTTAGCTGTTATCCTTGAGCATCTTTACAAGTGGGACAATTTTAAACACTTGACGAGAGGTGGTAAAGAGAAGGGAGGACTTAGCTGGATAAAGAGTATAGAAAATGCAAGACTTGATATATGGGCTCTTCTTGAAAAGTATCCGAGCTTGAGAGCAAAGCTACCATCTCAGATTGAGATAGCATGGATAGATGCAAAAAAAGAATTGGTGAAAAACTCACACAAACTTGGTTTATCTCTTTCCATAAAAGACCTTCCTGAAACCTGCCCATACACTTACGAAGAAGCCATGCAAAGAGACTTAAGAAAGGAGATAGAGCCATGAGGACTATAAGTAAGGAGGAGTTAAAAGAGCTCTATGACAAAGACTTTCCTCTCTGGGCTGAGATAAACCTTGAGCTTTTGAAAGAAAGGTTTTATGACCTTGTGGATTGGGAGAACTTACTAGAGGAAATAGAGGATATGGCACAGAGACATTTGGATGCTTGCATTAACTGTTTAGCTGTCATTCTGGAGCATCTCTACAAGTGGGATAACTTTAGAGAGTTCGCTGAGAGTGAAACTGCAGGTATAGGATGGATAAAAAGTGTGGAAAATGCCAGATTGAGGGCAGATGCTATTCTTGAGGACTATCCAAGCCTTAAGGCTAAATTACCGCCGGAACTTCAGAGGGCGTGGAGAAGGGCAAAGGTTGAGATTATAATATGGCTAAAAGAAAACAACCTTAATCCGGAAAATTTTTACATCCCTGAAAACTGTCCCTACACATACAAACAGGCAATGACCAGAGACCTGAGAAAGGAATTATGAGAACTTTACTATTACTTCTGGAGGTGTTTACAATGACTACCTTAGCCTTTGCGGGAGAGCTTAAAACTTATAAACTGCCCAATGGAGCAAAGCTGGTAGTAAACCGTAGAGAAGACTCGGAGGCTGTTGCCCTTCATGTCTGGTTCAGGGTGGGCTCTATTTATGAGGATTACCGCCAGAAGGGTATGGCACACTTTCTTGAGCATATGCTGTTCAACGGCTCAGAAAAGTATCGTTATGGTCATATAGACTATATAGTGGAAAGTCTGGGAGGGAACCTAAACGCAGGCACTTCAAAGGAATACACCTTCTACCACATAACCATAGCAAAGCCCTACTGGAAGCAGGCTCTCGATGTCCTCTACCAGCTTACCCAGAAACCCCTGCTCGAGGAGAACATGGTGGAAAAGGAAAAACCTATCGTTATAGAGGAGCTGAGGCGCGGAAAAGATAACCCTACTACACTACTCTGGGAAGAGTTTGAAAAGCTCTTTTATAAGGTTTCACCTTACAGACATCCTATAATAGGCTACGAGGAAAGCATCCAAAAGTTCACAAGAGAAATGCTTCTTGAGTTTTACAGGAACTTCTATCAACCAAAAAACATGTATCTGGTGGTAGTCGGAGATGTTGAACCAGAGGAAGTTTACATGGAGGTGCTCCAGACCTTTGGTAAAGAGGAAGGTAAACCCCTCCCTAAGGTGGAAATACTACCGGAGCCTGAACAGCTTGAAAACAGGACAAAGACCATAAGAGACAAAAGGGTGGAAAAGGCTTACTGGCTTATTGGCTGGAAAGTGCCGGCGGTGGGCACAAAAGAATACTACGCCCTTGCTGTTCTTGACCAGATTTTGGGTAACGGCAGGACTTCTCTTTTTTACAGAGAGCTCAGAGAAAAGGGGCTTGTCTATGGCATATCCACCGGTGATTTTGGCAGACCAAGGGAAAACCTCTTTTTCATATCCGTCACCTTAGAAGAAGAAAAGCTTCAGGAGGTAAAAAGTAAGACCTTTCAGCTCATGACCTCCTTAAAAGACATGCTCACAGAAGAAGAACTTCAGAAGGCAAAAAGTAGGATTGTAAACTCGGAGGCTTTTGCTCTTGAAAGAGTTGAAAGAGATGCCTTCTACATAGGTTATTCGCTCACTGTGGTAGGGTTGCTGGATTACTACAGATATTTTGAGAATAACATAAGGAGCGTCCGCAGGGAGGATGTTTTAAGAGTGCTGGAAAATTACATTCTCAAAAAACCCTACTGTGAGGTTATAATGGTGCCAGACAGATAAATGTTCAGGGTGATATTGGCTTGATTATTGGACAGAAGCCGAGGATATGAGGAAAATTGAAACAGGAGCTTTCCCTTTTTACAGAAGGTTATGTTTCACACTATGTATAATACTCTTTTTTAATCTTTCTTTTGGGGGTGTAAAGGTGCAGGAGCATGTCCTTTCCAACGGTGTAAAGCTCATACTCAAAGAAACTAAGGGCAGGGGTATAGTCTCCGGCGTTATCTTTATAAAATCTGGCACTCATGGAGAAAAGAAGAGAGGGCTTACAAACCTGACCGCCACTCTTCTCACCAAAGGAACGAAAAGCTATAACTCTTATCAGATAGCCAGCACCTTTGAAGACTATGGAGGAAGCCTTTATGCCTCTGCAGGGGACGACTTTATAGAGATAGGCTTCTCCACCAAGGTGGAAGGTTTAGCTGAGGGGCTTTCGGTCATAAAGAGCATACTAACAGAGCCCCTTTTCTCCGAAGAAGACCTGCAGAGGGAAAAGAAGAACGCTCTCCAGGCCCTAAGGTCAAGAAGGGAAAAGGGACAGGAGCTCGCTACGGATGCCCTCAGAAGGCTTACCTATAAAGGCTCCAACTACGAGGTAATACCCACGGGAAGAGAGGAAGACATAAAAGCTATAGAAAGAGAGGACCTGATAAAGAGGTGGAGAGAGGTGCTTCGTTCGGAGAACCTGGTCCTGAGCCTTGTGGGCGATTTCAAAGTGGAGCAGGTCCTTCCACTTCTGGAAGAAACCTTCTCCCAAATTCCTGTGGGTCGCTACGAGTTTAGGACCGAGGATGTGCCTATGAGAGAAGACCTGATAGAAAGGGTTAAAAGGCAAGGCTCTCAGGCTACGGTGCTCTGTGCCTTCGATGCCCCTGACTTTAAGGGTGAGGAATACTTCGCTTTTAAGGTGCTGGATGCGGTGCTTGGAGATGGCATGACCTCAAAGCTTTTTAAGGAGCTGAGAGAAAGGAAGGGATACGCCTACGCAGTTTATTCCACCTATCCTACGCGATTGGCTTCACCCAGGCTCATAGCCTACATAGGAACCTCGCCCGAGAAAAAGGAAGATGCTCTGAAAGACCTTATAGAAATGGTCAAGAGCACCCCTATAGAGCCCGGGGATGTGGAACTCGCCAAGAACAAGATAGTAGGTGACTTCCTGCTTGCTCGACAGACCAGGCTAAGGCAAGCCTGGTATCTGGGCTTTTTCGAGGTTATGGGTTTTGGCTGGAGGATGGACGGCGAGTATGCGGAGAAGATCAGGAGTGTGAGCTTTGAACAGGTGCGGAGGGTAAGGGAAAAGTATATTAAAATACATCACTGCGTGGTGGTGGAACCCTGATGGGAGACTTTACAAAAGCAGGACTTGACAGAGGTGACCTCAAAAAAGAACTGGAGCACACCCTCCTATCCGCAAAGATGCTATATAGAACCTACTCCGCCACTCTGGAAGACCTAAGAGAGGAGGAGCTCCTGCATGACCTTCAGGAATACGAAGACCAGCTAAGCAGGTTCATCTTGCCTCTGGTAAAAAGAGCGGAGGATACCGGGGACAAAAGACTTGTGAACACCGCCTACGAGATAAGATACACTTACGAGAAGCTTCTTGAACTCATAAGGCAGAGGTTAGATACTTTCTGAGCTTTTCCACCGCAGAGCTCTTAATCTGAGATACCCTTGCCATGGACACACCCAGAAGTCTCGCCACTTCCTTAAGTGGTAGCTCCTCGTAATAAAGTAGCTGAAGCAGGAGTTTTTCTCTGTAGTCCAGCCTTTCTATCGCCTTCAGTAGCTTTTCCCTCAGGTCCGCCCTTATGACCTTCTCCTCCGGCCCCTCTTCCTGACTTTCAAAGAGCTCCTCGTAGCTCCTGCCTTCGTGAAAAGCTCTTCAAGGCTCATCAGGTAGAAGTGATAGCCTTGAGTGTTCCTTCCAGTTTTTCAGCTCGTCCTCCAAGAAACTCCGCCAGCTCCTCATCGCTCACCTCCTCCCCTCTTTCCATGCTGAGCTGTTTAAGAGCCTGCTTTATAACCTTTTCTTTGGACCTTATATTTCTGCTAACGAAGTCCAGGCTTCTCAGATAGTCATACATGGCACCCCTTACGCGTAGCTTAAGGTAAGCCATGGGGTTCTTACTCCTGTCAATTCTGGGCAGAGCCTCTATCAGGGCAAGAACACCATAACCTATCAGGTCATTAACGTCCACTGAGGAAGGTAGATGCCTTTGGAGGCGGTAGGCTATCTGCTGAACGAGGGGCAGGTAGGAAAGCACCAGCTCTTTCTCTTCCTGAGTCATGAGAATATTTTAGCTTTGAGAGGCTTATACTATAGTCCTATGCTAAGGGAAGGTTGGGTAGTCCTCGCCTTCATAGTTATACTCTCCGCCATAGTTCTACCCATACCCGCCCTACTTCTTGACCTTCTATTAGCTCTGAGCATAACCTTTTCCATGACGGTGCTGGTGCTGAGCTCTTTCATCAAGGAGCCGCTGGAGCTTTCAGCCTTTCCCAGCATACTCCTTCTGGGGACACTGCTCAGACTTTCTCTTAACATAGCAGCTGCGCGGAGGATACTCCTCTACGGACACGAGGGCACTTCAGCCGCAGGGCACATCATAGAAGGTTTTGGCGCTTTTGTGGTGGGTGGAGATGTGGTGGTGGGTCTTGTGGTCTTCCTTATATTCATAGTGATAAACTTCGTGGTTATAACCAGAGGCGCGGAGAGGGTCTCCGAGGTGGCGGCGCGTTTTACCCTTGACGCCATGCCGGGCAAGCAGATGAGCATAGATGCGGACCTGAATGCAGGTCTTATAACCGAGGAGGAAGCCAGGAGGAGAAGGTCACAGCTGGAACAGGAAGCCAGCTTCTACGGTGCCATGGACGGTGCCAGCAAGTTCATAAGGGGTGATGCGGTTGCAGCCCTTATCATACTCTTTTTAAGTTTGGTAGGTGGGCTTGTGGTGGGTCTTGTCTTTAAAGGTCTTGGCTTTTCTGAGGCTCTCAAAACCTACACCCTGCTCACCGTGGGCGAGGGGCTTGCCAGTCAGATACCTGCCCTTATGCTCTCCACCTCCGCAGGTGTGGTGGTAACCAAATCCTCTTCAAAGGAAGAGCTCGGAAGGGTGCTTTTTAAAGAGTTTTCAAGAGAGCCAAGGGTTTTTCTTTTCTCTTCCGGACTGCTACTCTTTATAGGTCTTATACCCGGTTTTCCAAAGCTCCCCTTCTTCCTTATGGCTGGGCTTTTAGGCGGTCTCTACTACACCCTTAGAAGGGCTCTAAAACAGGAAGAGCTCAGAAGACTTGAGGAGATGCTAAAGGAGCAAAAAAGACCATCTCCAGAAAAAAGGGAAGAGGAGTTTTCCACACAGCCGGAGTCCATAGCCCTTGAGATAGGTTATGGGCTCATACCCTATGTGGACGAAACCCAGGGAGGCGACATCCCTGACAGGATAAAGACCGTAAGAAGACAACTTGCGGGCGAGTATGGTGTGGTAATCCCTCTGGTTCACATAAGGGATAACCTACGGCTCAGACCCCATCAATACCGCATACTCATAAGGGGTATAGAATTAGACTCCTATGAGATAGTTCCCGGACACTGGCTTGCCATAGATCTGGGTGGTGCAAAGGAACCCCTTCAGGGCATAGAGACAAAGGACCCTTCCTTCAAACTCAAAGCCTACTGGATAAGGGAAGAGCAGAGAGAAAAAGCTCAGAGGTTAGGTTACATGGTGGTGGACATATCCACCCTCATACTAAGACCCACATCAAGTGAGACTATAAAGAAAAACCTCCACGAGATACTGGGCAGGTCGGAGGTTATGGAGCTGGTGGAAAATCTGTCAAGGAAGTATCCAAGGGCGGTTCAGGGGCTTGTGCCGGATGTGGTGCCCATCTCGATACTCCACAGGGTTCTCCAGAACCTTCTCAGAGAAGGTATACCGATCAATGACCTCCTTACCATACTGGAAACCCTTGCGGACTACATAGAGCAAACCAGAGACCCGGATACGCTTACCGAGTTCGTCCGTCAGAAGCTCTCCAAAAGGATAACCAGAATTTATGTGACCAACGGCACTCTTTACGCCATGGTGATAGCTCCCAAACTGGAAACAAAACTCACCGCCTACCTTCAGGAAGGGAAAGAGGATGAGTTCCTGGACCTTCTCGTAAACAAGCTATACCCCAAACTTTCCCAGGAAATGGTAAAGTTCAACCAGTATCAGGCTATGCCCTTGGTGATAACCTCGGGAAGCATAAGAAGGCATGTGAGAAGAGTGCTTGAAAACTACATACCAAACCTTACGGTGCTGTCTTATAATGAACTTGACAGACAGCTGAACCTGAAGGTTATAGGTGTCATAGATGAAGATTAAAAAACTTTTAGTGGACTCTCTTCAGGAGGCAGTGGAGGAAGTGCGAGCCCTTTACGGCTCAGAGGCGGTTATCCTATCCACAAGGGTGGTAAAGCAGGGGCTCCTTCCCTTTATACCCTTTCCCAAAAGGTCAAAGCTGGAAATAACAGTGGGTATACCCGATAGAGAAGACTTTGCAAAGGAGCTAAAAAAGGAAGAAAGCCTGTATCAGGAGATAAACAGGCTCAAGGAAAACCTCAGAGAGGTTATGGAGCTGGTAAAGAGGCAAAAAACGGAGAAGGAGGAGGTCCGTAAGGATGACCTGGAGGGTGAGTATTCCATAAGGGCTCTTTATCTTATGAACAAGCTAATAAACAGGGGCGTATCTCGGGATGTGGCACAGAAAATAGTTGAGTCCGCCTGCGGATATGACTTTGAACTGAAAAGGCTGGACCTCAAAGGTGAGAATTTAGAATCTCTCGTGGAAGGCTTTGGCAAGAATGTAAGGCTTGTGGATAACTTCCCCAGTGAGGAGTTCAGTGTTCTCGCACTTCTAGGACCAACGGGAGTGGGTAAAACCACCACAATAGCCAAGTTAGCTTACAGGCTGAAAAGTATGGGCAAGAAGGTGGGCCTTATAACCATAGACAGCTACAGGGTTGGTGCGGTGGAACAGCTCAGGACTTACGCAGGCATCATGGAACTACCCTTCAGGGTTGCGGATACACCCTATCGTCTCAGAGAGTGTGTGGGAGAACTTTCTTCTCTGGATGTGGTGCTGGTGGATACAGGGGGCAGAAGCCAGTATAACGAGGTAAGGATGAAAGAGCTCTCGCCCTTCTTCGCAAGACTTCCTGCCCTTAAGACTTACATAACCCTTGGTGCCAATACGGAGGAAAGGGTTCAGTATGAAGTGGTAGAGGGTTTCAGTCTTGTCGAACCCTCAGGTCTTATATTCACCAAGCTGGACGAGACCAGCTACTACGGCACCACCATAAATGTGGCTTACCGGACACAGCTACCCATACTGTGTTTTACCGTGGGGCAAAGGGTGCCAGAAGACCTTGTGATGGCAAGTTACGAGTATATCGCTAAGATGTTCTTAGAGGTTGCATGATGGAGACACAGGCACTTCATCTTCTGAAGGCAGAAGGAAAGGAGCAGGGGACGGGCTACCTGTCCATTGCCAGCGGTAAGGGTGGGGTAGGAAAGACGCTCATAACCATAAACATGGGCAGAATAATAGGCAGGAATGGCGGCAAGGTGCTTATAGTGGACGGTGACCTGGGGCTTAGCAACATCCACCTGATGCTCGGCATAACACCCTCAAAGAACCTTTACCACTACTTCATGGGGGAGGTATCACTGGAAGAGGTGGTGGTGCCCATTGAGGAAAACCTCTCTTTCATCTCCAGCGGTAGTGGCGTCAGAGAGCTGGTAAACCTTCCACCTAACCAGCTTAAAAACCTTATCTACAGGCTTCAGGAGTATGCGGAGAGAAGCTACAACTGGGTCCTCTTTGACACACCGCCAGGTATACACTCGGACACTCTTGCCCTTGTCTCCTCCTCTCACATACCTGTGATAGTGACCACGCCCGAGCCTACCGCCATAGCGGATGCCTATGGTCTTATCAAGGTGCTGAGTCAGGAGGAAAAACTTAAGGAGTTTTACCTAATAGTAAACAAGGTCCAGAGCTCGGAGGAGGGAAAAAGGATTTTTGAAAGCATAAACATGGTCTGTGAAAAGTTTACCTCCGCAGAGGTTCGATACCTGGGGAGTATAAGATACAACCCAAAAATCATAAGGCAAATAGTAAACCAGAACCCTTTCGAAGAGGGCTTTACAAAGGAGCTTACCAACATACTCGCAAAGCTACCCCTTAACGTCAAGCCCCATCCGGCGGGCTTCTGGGAAAGACTTCTAACCAAACTGAGGGTGCGCTCATGAGGCTGGGCATAATAGGTTACGGCAACATGGGGGAGAGTTTTGCGAAGGCTCTCCGGAGAGGGGCAGAGGTTATACTTTACGACCTGAGTGAGGAGAAAAGACAAAGGGCGGTAGCTGAGGGCTTTGGTGTTGCAAAAAGCATGGAGTTTCTTCTGGAACACTCTCAGTGGCTACTCCTTGCGGTCAAGCCCGGGGATGCAGTGGAGGTCCTGAAAAGCTTGAGAGGAAAATTAGAGGATAGGCTTCTCATAAGTCTGGTAGCGGGTTTGAGCCTCTCAAGAATGGAGGAGCTCTCAAACACCTCAAGGCTCATAAGGCTCATGCCCAACATAAATGCCCTGGTGGGGAAGGCTACTATAGCCTGTGCCTTTGGGAATGGGGTGGAAAATAAGGAAAAAGAAAGCTTTCTCGAGCTCTTTTCCGCCTGTGGAAACCTCTACGAGCTCAAAGAGGATATGTTTGACGCCTTTACCGCGCTGGCTGGCTCCGGTCCTGCCTTCGTGTTCAGGTTCATACAGGCTCTCGCCCTGGCGGGGGTAAGGGAAGGTTTTCCCTACGAGCTGGCAAAATCTCTGGCTCTGGATGTGGTCTCCGGGTCCTGTGAACTCCTGAAAGAAAAGGGAGGAAACCCGGAGGAGTGGGTTGTCAGGGTAGCCTCGCCCGGTGGCACAACCATAGAGGGTATAAAGGTTCTGGAAAAGGAGGGCTTTGCAGGCATAGTTATGGAATGCATACAGAGGACTTCAGAGAAAGCAAAGAAACTGCTGTGATTTTTAAACTTCAGAAGGGAATAGCTAGGCTTGGGCTCAAAAGATGGGAAGGAGACAGGGATGTGTTAACTCTCAGGCAGGTGCATTCTTCAAAGGTCTGGGTGGTAGAAAAGTTTCTGGAAGGTCTGGAAGGCGATGCTCTCATAACGAGAAGAACCGGGCTGAAGATAGGCGTGAGGACCGCAGACTGTCTTCCCTTAGCCTTCCTCGGAGGTGAGACGGTGGCCGTGGTTCATGCGGGCTGGCGAGGGCTGAAGGAAGGTATAGTGGAGAGAACCCTTGAGGAGCTCTCAAGGTTTGAACCCATAGAGAACTTCTTAGTCTTTCTTGGTCCCTCCGCAAAAGCCTGCTGTTATCAGGTGGGTGAGGACTTTAAGGAACACTTCAGCAGCCTATACTACAGAAAGGGTAAACATTACATGGACACGCAGGAAGAGGCTTTGCTCAGGCTCAAAAACTCGGGAATAAAAGAGCTCTTTGTATACAGAACCTGCACCGTGTGCCACCCAAGCCTTCCCTCTCACAGAAGGGACAGGACGCAGGAGAGGCTTCTGACCTTTCTGGAGTTGGTAGGCTAAAATTATGGAGGTGGGCTATATGGTTACAAAAAAGACCGTTGAGGAGGTTTTTTCAAAGGTAAGCAAGAAATACGACCTTTTCCTGAACCTGGTTACCTTTGGTAGGATTGACCTTTGGCAGAGAGAGATGTTGGGTATGTTGTCCTGCGAGGGTAACAGGCTGGATGTGGGCACAGGCACCGGGGAGGTGCTCCTCAAATCTCAGAACCGGGGGCTAAAGGTGGGGATGGACCTTTCCAAGGATATGCTCAGGCTGGCGAAGGAGAAGTGTAAGGTTTGCAGGTTTCTGGTTGGGGACGCGGAGAACATGCCTTTCAAAGAGGGCTCCTTTAACTCCCTTACCCTCTCTTTGGTTTTCAGACACCTCCTTGACAGAAGGAGCTTTTTGAGAGAGGTCAGGAGAGTTTTGAAGGAGGGAGGTGAGCTCGCCCTTTTGGATATAAACAGGTTTTCTCTAACACCTTTTCTGGTCTTTCTGATGAAGTTTCCGCTAAAGCCTTTTGGACTCCTTCTTTTTGGTGCTGAAAAGTGGAGTTTTTTTATACACTCTCTTGAGAACGCACTGAGCCTGGAGGAGGTCAAAAGGGAACTTAGGGAGGAAGGTTTTGAAGTGGTGGAGGTCCAGAAAAGGCTTTTGGGCTTCGTCTACCTTCTCCTTGCCAGAAGGTGCTGAGCTTTTCCAGCTCCTTCTCTTTCTCTGCCTTACTTTACTTGCCCTCCTGAGGGTTGAAAGAGAAGAGAGATTTCTCTGGTTTGAGGAGGAGGGTTCTGTGGAACTCCGTGTAATATCACCACCTCAGGAAAGTGGAGAGGGTCTGAGAGCTAAGGTGGAGATATTGGGCGGAGACTTTCCCGAACTCCGGGGAAAGAGAGCTCTTCTCCTCCTCTACGGTTCCACAGATCTTCCCTCAAGTGCCTTTTCAATGTTTGCAAAGGTAAGGGCGGAGGGTAGCAGGGTTTTTATAAAAGGTAGCTACAGAGATGTGGAAGACCTGATAAGCACAAAGCCGGGTATAAGAGACCTATATATAAAACGGGTGGAGGAAAGGTTTAAGGACACTCGGATAAGAGCTCTCCTCCTCACCTATCTCCTTGGAGAAGCGAGAGAGCTCCTGCCCCAGGATCTACAGTATTACTTTTTAAGGACGGGACTTATTCACCTTCTGGTCATATCCGGCTTCCATGTGGGTATGGTCTTTTTTGTGCTGAGGTTTTTCTTACCCTACCCTTATGGGCTCTGGCTGGGGGCTGTGGGTGTAAGCCTTTATGTGCTTTTGCTCCTTCCTCAGGAGCCTCCCGTCCTGAGGGCATGGCTCATGCTCCTCCTCTGGGTTCTGGTAAGACTGCGAGAGGGCAGACCGAACACTTTGGGTATACTCTTCTTCTCCGCAAGCCTCCTGCTTCTTATAGAGCCTTCCTTCGTGCGTTCCTATTCCTTCTGGCTTTCCTTCTTTGCCACCCTTTACATCCTGCTGGGTCTCAGGCTGTTACCCAATTCTGGTTCCCTTATCCACAGATACATCCTCTTACCTACCGCTCTTTCCTTCTTTGCCTTTCTTGGCGTTTCACCCTTACTCCTGAGTTTTACCAGCACCAGCATGGGCGGTATAGTCTTTAGCACACCAGTAGGCTACCTGTTTTTCCCCTTTACCCTCTATGGTATTCTGCAAATCCTGACCTTCTTCAGCCTTCCTACCCTTCCCCTGGAATTATCAGGAAAGCTCATCCTGCAGGTGGTTAGCCTCCTGTCCAATCTTGATATGGAGTTGAGAATACCCCTTTCCACAAGAAACGCTTATGTCTTGAGCTTCTCCATAGCCCTTTTTCTGTATACTCTTGGTCTCTTTAGAAAGAGTTCTCGGAGCTTTAGAGGCTGATGTCTAAAGTCCTTGGCTTTTTACCATCCTGCTATAATATAGACCTTAATGCCAAAACGAAAAGACATAAAGAAGATACTCATCATAGGTTCAGGTCCTATAGTGATAGGTCAGGCGGCTGAGTTTGATTACTCGGGCACTCAGGCTTGCAAAGCCCTTCTTCAGGAAGGCTATGAGGTTGTTCTTGTAAACTCCAACCCTGCCACCATCATGACCGACCCGCAGTTTGCCCACAGAACCTATATCGAGCCCCTTACGGTGGAGGTAATTGAAGAGATAATAAGGAAAGAGAGACCGGACGCTCTCCTTCCTACCCTTGGGGGTCAGACAGCCCTAAATCTGGCAGTAAGGCTACAGGAGGAGGGTGTTCTGGAAAGATACGGAGTAAGGCTCATAGGAGCGAGCTACACTGCGATAAAAAAGGGAGAAGACAGAGACCTTTTCAGAAAATCTATGGAGAGGGTCGGTCTTAAAGTGCCACCCAGTGTGGTGGTTTCCTCCCTTCAGGAAGCCCTTGAAAAGGTTAAAGAGATAGGCTTTCCTGCCATACTCAGACCCGCCTTTACCCTTGGGGGCACCGGTGGTTCAATAGCTTACAACATGGAGGAGTTTAAGGAAAAGGTGGAAACTGCCCTCAAGACCTCACCCATACATCAGGTGCTCATAGATAAGTCCCTTATAGGGTGGAAGGAGTTTGAGTTTGAGGTGATAAGAGATAAAAGAGACAATGTGATAATAGTTTGCAGTATCGAAAACTTTGACCCTATGGGTGTCCACACGGGTGACTCCATCACCGTTGCACCTGCCCAGACCCTCACGGACAAGGAATACCAGATACTCAGGGATGCCTGCATCGCTATAATGAGAGAAATAGGTGTAGACACAGGCGGTTCCAACATTCAGTTTGCGGTTAATCCGGAAAAGGGTGATTTCTATGTGATAGAGATGAACCCGAGGGTTTCTCGTTCTTCCGCTCTGGCTTCAAAGGCTACGGGTTTTCCCATAGCCAAGGTGGCTGCAAAGCTTGCGGTGGGCTACACCCTTGACGAGCTAAAAAACGACATAACAAAGCACACACCCGCTTCCTTTGAACCATCCATAGACTACGTGGTGGTAAAGATACCGCGTTTTGACTTTGCCAAGTTTCCAAGGGCTGAGAAAACACTGGGCACGATGATGAAGTCGGTGGGAGAGGTAATGGCAATAGGGAGAACCTTTAAGGAGGCTCTCGGTAAAGCCATAAGAAGTCTGGAGCAGGATACCTACGGACTGGCTGCGCCCGATTACTCTTCTCTTGAGGAAGAGGAGATAAAGAAGGGTCTGAGAACGCCTAACCCCAACAGGCTATGGTATATCTCGGGAGCTTTTAGAAAGGGCTTCAGCCTTGAGGAGGTTTACCAGCTCTCAAAGATTGACCCCTGGTTTCTGGAAAACCTCAGACAGGTGGTGGAGTTTGAGAGGGTTTTGAAGGAGGAAGAGCTTACCCCGGAGACCCTTAGGCTTGCCAAGGAGATGGGCTACTCGGACAGAGAGGTGGCGTGGCTTAGAGGGGTCAAAGAGGAGGATATAAGGAGGATGAGGCATGAACGGAAGGTTCTCCCTGCCTTCAAAGGTGTGGATACCTGCGCAGGAGAGTTTGTGGCTTACACACCTTATTATTATTCCACCTACGAAAGACCCTACTACAGCGTGGAAGGACTGGAGCTCCTTGACGAAGATTAGACCATTAGCTCTTCAGGATAGGGCTCAAGGTAAGTCTGAACCATAAGGTAGGTGTTTTCAAACCTGTAGGCGTAAGCTCTGAGAAACTCCAGAAGAAGCCTTTTATCCAGCCTTCCCTTCCTGTAGTCTTCCACGAGTTTGAAAAAGTGAGCTTTTTCTCTTTCCTTTAGCTTCCTTGATATGTGTCCGAATATGTGAAGAAGGGTGTTTACCTGCTGTCCCCTTGAGGGCTTTTTTCTTATAGCCTGAAGGAAGAGAATTTCATAAAGCTTTAGTGTTTCCTTCAGGTTTTCCTCTCTCGCACCAGCCACGAGCCTTCCCATCTCCTTCAGCTTTTTCTGAGAATGTGCCATAAGAAGGTATTTGTTCCTCTGATGAAAGTCCATAAGCTCGCCAATATGTTTTATTCTTTCTCTCTTCTCTCTGAGCTCCGCAACTGAGAAGAGCCTGGTAAGAAAGTGTTCCCTTAGCTCCCTATCCTTCAGTCTTCCTTCGTCCTCCACCGGCAGGTATTCGAAGCTTTCCAGAACCCTCAGGGCAAAGAGACCCTTACCTTTTGAGTGGAACTCTCTACCCTCCGGGTCTTTGTATACCTTTGTGTTGGATACTCCACAGGAGGGTGACTTGCTTTTCAGTAAGAAGGCGTCAACCTCCGGAAGGTTTTTTAAGAAAAGCTCCGCAAAGCTCTCCATTTTCTGTGTCAGCTCAAGTCCGGTGGAAGGCTGGGAAAGTCCAAAGGAGTTTTCTTTTGTGTAGACTATGACCCTTTCTCTCGGCACACCAAGTCCTATAGCCACCTCGGGGCAAACCTCCAGAACTTCACAGAAGGGTAGAAGTTTCAGAACAAACTCGTCTCTTACCTCCTGACCGTTATAGCGAACTGGCTTCAGGTTGAGACAGGCCAACCACTATCCTGGGTCTTGGAAAATCTCTCACATAGAGCATTATAGGAAAGACCCCCAGAAGGGGGCAAGATTGTCATCTGGGCATTATAACCGTATCTATCACATGTATAACGCCGTTGGAAGCCTCTATGTCTGTTTTTACTATATTTGCGTTATCTATTTTTGCACCTCCCTTCAGACCTATGGTAGCTTCCTGACCTTGCAGTGTCTTTACCTTCTGTCCATCCTTGAGGTCTTTTGAGTAAACCTTACCATCTACCACATGGTAGAGGAGCACCTTTCTGAGAGCTTCCTTATTCTTCAGAAGGGCATCCAGCTTTTCCTTTTGTATCTTCCCAAAGGCTTCGTCTGTGGGTGCAAAGACGGTAAAACAGCACTTGTTTGCCAGTGTCTCCTCAAGACCGGCTTCCTTCAGGGCGGTAAGGAGCGTCTTAAATTGACCAGCCTGCTGTGCGGTCTGGACTATGTTCTGCTTTGCCTGTCCAGCGCCCGCTTTCTTTTCAGCTTTTTCGTGCATGCTTGCTACTGCAAGCCCCAGAGTGAGAGAAAAAACCGCAGTGCCAAGAAGAGCCTTCTTTAACATGGTTTACACCTCCTCGGGTTTGTTTCTTAAATCTTCTTCTCCGAAGTAACTTTTTTGAAGGGCATCCTCTTGTCTTTTGATGACATGTTTTTACCTTTCGTCTGAAAATAAGAGCCTGAGGTTTTTGTAAAAGGAGGGTTTGTGGGTTTAAGCTATAATTAGCAATCATGAAGGCGGTCATCCTTGAAAATTTCGGTGGTGTGGAAAACCTCAAAGTGGTTGAAGACTTTCCTGAGCCAGAATTAAGAGAGGATGAGGTGCTTATAAGGGTAAGGGCGGTAGCTCTCAACCACCTGGACCTTTGGGTCAGAATGGGGGCGCTGTTGGTAAAACCGGAGCTCCCTCACATACTGGGCTCGGACATAAGCGGTGTGGTGGAAAGAACCGGTAGTCTTGTGAGGAACATAGAGGAAGGTGAGGAAGTGGTGGTGGCACCGGGTCTTTCCTGTGGTTTGTGCTACGAGTGCCAGTCAGGGCATGATAACCACTGCAGAGAGTATGACATTCTTGGTTTAAAAACCAGAGGGGGTTATGCCCAGTATGTGAAGGTGCCCGCAAGGAATGTGATAAAAAAGCCCTCAAACCTGAGCTTTGAAGAAGCAAGCAGTTTCCCTCTGACCTTTCTCACCGTCTGGAATGCTCTTGTAAACAAAGCTCAGATAAAGCCCTACCACAGGGTCCTCATATGGGGGGGTTCTTCCGGTGTGGGTGTGGCTGGCATCCAGCTCGCCAAGCTCTTCGGCGCTTTTGTAATAGCCACCGCAGGCTCGGAGGAAAAGGCAAAAAGGTGCAGGGAACTGGGTGCGGACCTGGTTATAAACCACTACCAAGAGGATGTGGTAAAGAGGGTCAGAGAGCTCTTCAAAGAGGGCGTGGACATAGTTATGGACCATGTGGGTAGTAAGACTTTCTGGAAGAGCGTGGAGTGTCTCAAAAGGGGGGGAAAACTTGTCTTCTTCGGCACCACCACGGGTTCAGAGACTCAGATAGACCTAAGGTATATCTTTGTGCGTGAGATAGAACTCCTCGGTGTCTACATGGGTCCAAGGGCAGACCTTTTTAAGATTGCAGAGCTCTTTGAGAGGGGTCTTTTAAAACCTGTGGTGGACAGTGTCCTTCCGCTGGAAAAAGCCCGTGAAGCCCATAGCTACCTTGAGGCTTCAAAGCACTTTGGAAAGGTGGTGTTAAGGGTTGACTGAAAAAAGTTTGCTATTGTGTGTGAGGATTAATATTAAGAAGAGTTAAGGGTGGGGAAAGGTCATGAGAAAGTTTGCTTCAGTCTTGGCGCTGACTGTGATTGGTTTACTCTTCTCCTGCGGAGGAGGTGCTGGGGATAGTTTCAGAACCGCCCTTTTTGGTGATAGGGTGCTAAGACCTCAGCAGTCAGGTCAAATACCCCCCATAACTTCCAGTATGCAAGGCAAAGCTATCAGTGAAGACGGTAAAATAGTTGTAGGTGTTAGTTTGCCTGACAGTAGTGCCTTACCTGATTCACCCGGAAATTAAGAGATAATGTTACACATCAAGCTTTTATGTTCCTTGAGGACCAGAACAGTTTCCAGAGAGAGCCTTTGCCTATACCCTCTGGAGTTCCATACGATTATGTGACAACCAAGAACATGTCTATTGAAGGTAGGTGTATTGTTGGCAATGTGCATAAATATTCCTCAGGAATAACTACAGCATTAATGTGGACACTAGATCCACAGAGTGGTAGTGTAACAGCAACAATTCTTCCCACAATATGTTCTACAAGTTCTGGGAATATCCCCTACGATTGTGCGGTCATTGGTAATCGTTATGTGGTCGTCGGGAGAACATGTCCAGAGTCTCCTTATGCAACCATCTGGGAGAACGGAAACAAAGTTTTTGAAAGTAACTTTAACACATGTTTTGGTATACTCCATAGTATAAGTTCTAACGAAGTCATATCCGGTGCGGCCTGTTTTAGCGCCGTCATCTGGAACAGAGGTCAAGGTGCTAATCCAATTATAGACAACACTACAGGCTCAAGGTATCATAGTGTCATATCAGAGGATGGATCTGTAGTTGCTTTTCATAACACTGATATATGGGGGGGTAATATAACTGATGTGTGGAAGGATGGAAGAAAGGTTGTAGTATACGATTTCTTTCCAACGGCAGTAGTTATGCGTTCTAACAATTTAGCGGTTGTTTATGGAAAAAATACATTTACTCAAAGAGCATCAAGGTTTACTGTAGATTTTTCTCAACAACAACCTGTCGTTTCACAGAAGGAGGACCTGAACAGTGTATTTTCCAGCATAATACCTCAAGGTGTTATTCTGGAAAGTATAGAGGATGTATCAACAGATGAAAGGTTTATCCTCTGCAGTGCCAAATTACTAAGTAACAATCTGGTGACTCCATGCATTATCTCATTGCAACATGTCACCTACACAGTAACAGTCAACTCCACAGGCAATGGCAGTGGTTCTATCAGTTCAAGTCCTACTGGCATAAGCTACTCTTATCCTTCTAACAACACAGGTTCCTCCACCTTCAATCATGGCTCTACTGTGGTTATCACCGCCACTGCCAACCCAGGCCAACGGTGAGCTGGAATGGCACATGCACCAGTGCAGGTGGTGTTGAGGTGGTTTTAAGCCCCACAGAAGTAAAATGTATCTTTGAAGAGCTTGACTCTGACAAAACCATAACCGCTACCTTTAACACTGCCAATGGCGGCGGAGGTGGAGGCGGTGGAGGCCCTATAATAATACCGCCACCTTCACCGCCGGAGGAACCACCCCCACAACAACCTTCACCTGAGCAACCTGTGGATGACCCCGCTTCTGAGGAAGTCACTGGCACAACGCCGGAGGGTGAGCAGATTACCATAAGGGGTGAAGTGCCAAGAGAAGAGGCGAGGATAACAGATGTTGAATACACGCCACCAGACCAGTGTCCCACTCCTTCAACCTTTGACCCTCAGTTCGGTGGTGTTAGCTACGGCATTGAACCCGCTGGTAATACTGCGGGTGGTCTTTCTCTCAAGCAGAACAGGTTTGCCACCACACTGACCATAACCTACTCAAAGCCCCTGAACCCAAGGGCAAAGGTCTTTGCCTGCACCTCTGGAGGTTGCATTGACATAACCAGCCTTGTCACCATAGACACAAGCAGAAACTCCATAACTGTGAGGGTTGAGGATGGAGGTATAATGGACGAGGACGGTCAGATAAATGGTAAGATAAAGACGAAGGACTTTGTCTATGCGGTTGTGCGGGAGGAATACAGAAAGGGTGGCGGTTGTGCCATGGGAGGTGGTGTAAGCCCCGTCAATCTCCTCCTGTGGTTACTACTGCCCCTTCTTATGCTGGCAAGAAGGGTCAGAGGATAAATTAGCTTGCCCCCTTCGGGGCTTTTATAGCATAAAATAAAGTCAACTACCTCAAAAGCTGGGGTCTTTCCAGAGTGCCGGAGAGGACAAACCTCATCCCACCTCCTGAGACCTGCCCGTTTATGCCAGACCTCAGGGGGTCTGAGGTTTTAAAGACCACCTGTCCGTCGCCCACCAGCTCAAAACCCATCAGCTTT
>JBCNVH010000071.1:0-6676 GCA_039630295.1 Aquificaceae bacterium
GCACCACTTATCTGAATAATGTCCGCATAAGCCTTAGCCACTCCTGCGGCTACCGTTCCCACGCCTGTCTCCGCTACCAACTTCACGCACACCTTAGCGGTAGGGTTTGCTTCCTTCAGGTCGTTTATGAGCTGGGCAAGGGCCGATGGAGTATATGTCGTGGTGGGGTGGGGGTGATATGAGGGTGACGCCAGGCGGGCGTGTCTGAGCTTTGCTATGTATTCGTTTACCTTCTTGCCCGGGGGCCGTCCCCCCTCTCCGGGCTTTGCCCCCTGAGCTATCTTTATCTCAATGTCCGTGGCGGAGGCAAGGTAGGTTGGTGTGACGCCAAAGCGTCCTGAAGCTACCTGCTTTATGGCTGAGTTCTTTATTGTCCAGTATCTTGCCGGGTCTTCACCCCCCTCTCCCGAGTTGCTCTTCATACCAAGCCTGTTACAGGCTTCCGCCAGCACCTCATGGGCTTCAGGCGAGAGAGCTCCCAGGGACATACCGCCGGTGACAAACCTTCTGAGTATGCTCTCCACAGGCTCCACCTCCTCAAGGGGGACTGGTTCATCGCTCCTCCTGTAGTCCAGAAGATGCCTTATAAAGGCAGGATGCTCCTCGTTGGCAATACGGGAAAATTCCCTGTAGTCATTGTAGTCTCCTGTTTCCAGGAACTTGTGAAGAGCTCTTACCACAAAGGGAGACCAGGCATGCCACTGTCCACCTTTTCTAAACTTCATGTCACCACCGTAGTCCAGCTCTGGCTTTTCTGTCTCAAAGCCTGCGTCGTGCCTTATAAGGAGGCTCTCCTGAACCTCAAAAATGCCATCGGACTCAAGGGTGGCGGGCGTTCCAGGGAAGTATTCCTCCACAAAGTCTCTGTTTAAGCAAACCGTGTCAAAAATCCTTGCACCTTGATAGGAGTTTAGGGTGGATATGCCCATCTTGGACATGATTTTAAGAAGACCATCCTCAAGGGCTTTCTTGTAGTTGAAAAGGGCCTGCTCGTAGGTTGTCTTTATTTCCCCCTTCTGACACAGCTCGTATATGAGCTCATACATAAGATAGGGGTATACCGCAGAAGCTCCATAGCCGATAAGGCATGCCATGTGGTGGGTGTCCCTGGCTTCACCCGTCTCCACAACAAGCGAAACCCTGTTGGAAAGACCTCTATCCGATAGCCACTTAAAGACCGCAGAAACCGCCAGCAGGCTGGGAACGGCAAGCCTGTATCTGGATATGTTCCTATCGGATAGCACTACTATCTGGGCGCCTTCTTTAACAGCCTCCTCCACTCTTCTACAGACTATCTCCACCCCAAGCTTCAGGTCACATATGGTAATACCTTCATACATGGCATCGTAGAGTATGTCCGTTATTCTCCTCTCACCCGCCCAGGTTCCTGAAGCTCCACCACGCAATAGCTCCTCTCCTTTGGGTAGGTGATGGGCACCCAGGCGACCTTGAACTGCTCCTGTTCCATAAGGGCTTTGAACTGGTAGGGAAGGAGTATGGGGCTGTCTATCTGAAGCCTTTTTGCGTGCTCTTCCCCCTCCTTTAAAAAGTTTCTCTTGTGCCCCAAGTTCATCCTCAGAGACATGACCGCCCTTTCCCTTATAGGGTCTATGGGAGGGTTGGTAACCTGGGCAAACCTCTGCTTGAAGTATCTAAAAAGGAGGACTGGCTTCTCCGAAAGGGGTGGAATGGGCGTGTCGTCACCCATGGAGAAGGTAATTTCCTTGCCCTCCTCCGCCATAGGAGCCAGCACGTTCTTTATCTCTTCCTGCGTGTAGCCAAAGGCAATTAGCTTTCTGAGCCTGTCAGGGTCCTCGTGGGGATGGGGAAGGCTGTAGTCTTTTATTATCTGAGAAAGCCTTACCAGATGTTTTTGGAGCCACTCGCCGTAAGGCTTGCGAGAAGAGAGCTCTCTGAGTATCTCCTCCGTCTCCTTTACCCTACCCTCTTTCAGGTCTACCACCAGCGTGTCACCCGGTCCGAGCCTACCCTTCTTGAGAACTTTTTCCACCTCCAGCTCCACCATGCCCACCTCCGAGCCCAGCACGAGAGTGCCATCTTCTGTAAGCACATACCGGGCGGGTCTGAGACCGTTCCTGTCAAGGTGGGCGCCGATCTTCTCACCATCCGTAAAGGCTATGCTTGCGGGACCATCCCAGGGCTTCATCATAAGGGACTGAAACTCAAAGAAGTCCTTTACCTCTTTGCTGAGCCAGGGCACTCCTTCCCAGGCAGGGGGTATGAGAAGGTTTATGGCATGCTCGGGGCTGTAACCCACAAGGAGAAGAAGCTCAAAGACCCTGTCAAGAGAGGCAGAGTCGCTCTCCTCGTAAGAGACCAGCGGTCTTATAAGCTTTATGTTTTCTCCGAAAAGCTCGTGAGAAAGCTCGTGCTCCAGAGCTCTCATCCAGTTTCTGTTACCCAGTATGGTGTTTATCTCGCCGTTGTGGGCGAGGTGCCTGAAGGGCTGAGCCAGCTTCCAGTTGGGGAAGGTGTTTGTGGAATACCTCTGGTGGAAAAGGCAAAAGGCGGACTCAAGCCTTTCATCCCTCAGCTCCGGGTAAAAGATATCCAGCTGGGGCGCAACCAGCATGCCTTTGTATACAAGCAATCTGGTGGAAAGAGAGGCAAAGTAGAGCCTGTCCCTTAGCTTTCTATCCGTCTCGAGCCTTCTCCTAAAAAGGTAGAGCTCCGCCTCTCTCCTCTCCGGTGACACCCTTTCGCAGTCAAGGAGGAGGTGGAATATCTTCGGCATGACCTTTAGGGCGGACTCGCCCACTGCGGATGGATTTACGGGCACCTCGCGCCAGCCCACCAGCTTAAAAGAGGTTTTCCTTATCTGCTCTTCTATTGCAGAACGCACTTCTTCGTATAAGAAAACACAGCCCACCGCAAGGTTTTCAAGGGAGGAGACCTCAAGCCCCTCTTCCTTTATGTAATCGCCGAAGAACTTTCTGGGTATCTCTATGAGAATACCTGCGCCGTCACCCGTCTTTCCGTCACCACCTACCGCACCCCTGTGGGTGAGATTTTTAACCGCCTGAATACCCCAGCGAACTATCTGATGGCTTCTTTCTCCCCTTATGTTGCATACAAAACCTACACCGCAGGAGTCCCTTTCAAAAAGCTCCATCCTCTTCACCTCTAAAGGTTAAATGGTTGAATATTTTAATATAGGACTTCTCCGAATTTAGGCAGTCCTTTCTCTGAAAAAGAAAAAGATAATAAGAACTACCAACTGGCACAATCAGGCAGGTTTTCAAAGGCATTCCTGTCCGCGTGAAGTTTCCTACCGCAGAGCTCCAGGGAAAACTTTATCCTCCTGCCAGTTTGGAGAACTCTTCCACCGCCCTGTTTTTCTCGTAGAGCCTTCTGAGGTTTTCGCTCCTTTCGGTTATCCAGTTGCTCCTGTAGAGGTGTAGCTCTCTGGGTATTTCTCTCTTAACTGAGAGGACGGAGGAGGGTTTTTTATCACCCTCGGGCAGGTATTCCAGAAGACTTCTGAGGAACTCCGTGTGGTTGAAAGAACCCGGCAGGAACCTCCTTGCCCTGAGCTCACCCATAAGGGTGCTGTATGTGCCTTCCAGCTCACCCATGAGGTCCAGGGGCACCTTTATCTGAGCATACTGGGCTATGCCATCCTGAAAGGGCGAGAGGGCTACCAGATGCTCCAGCTTCTCAAAAGACTTCTCCAGCGTTTCCAGACCTACATAGTCCAGCAGGTCCTCCCCGAAGAGGATTGCGTTTTTTGCAACCTGAAGGGCTTCCAGAGGGTCAGATAGCCATTCCAGTGGTATGTTGCCTATAAGCCCCAGAAAGTTACCCTCCTGCAGGATAAGGAGCCTAAAGCCCCTCTCCTTACATAGCTCCTTCAGGTATGCCCCCCACTCCTCCGCCTTCTCCGCTCCCATGCCCAGAGGGTTGAAAACTATCACACCTTTACCTTTGAGCTCTTTCAGTCCTTCCTTGCCTATGTCTACAGGGTTGAACTTTACATCTCTCTGACTCTTGCCTATTTTGTATACCTTTCCCTTTATGTAATAGGAAAGGACGGGTGCGGTAGAGGTTACATCCTGACCCAGGAGGACATAGAAGTCCGCTCCCTCTATATCTTTTATAGTAGGGGGTATGTATTCTCCGTAAGCCTGAAGAAAGGGAAGAAGGTCAAAGGAAAGGGTTGAGGCAACCATAACCCCCGTCCTTCTTACAATTTCCTTTATAAGCTGATAGTCCTCGTTGCTCAGGTAGGAAGAGAGCACCAGAAGGGTCTCTTCCGCCTTACCCTTTAAGAGCATGGAAAGATAGTTGGCTACATTTCCCTTAGTCTCTTCCCTTCCAAACATACGCGGGCTTTTCAGTCTCTCATGGTTGAGATGGTCATAGCCGAAGAAAGCTTTGGCACATATGTTTAGTTCTTCGGTGGGTTTTGTTCTGTAGACCTTCTCCGCCGACCTCCAGTCACCCACACCATACTCTATCTGTATCTCACAGCCCACAGGACAAAGGTTACAGATGGTTCTTTCCCTATTGAGTAGCCAGCTCCTGGTCCAGTATTTGAAAGGCTTGGATATGATAGCTCCTACAGGACACACATGGACGCAAAGACCACACATCTCACAGGTAGAGGTGTCCATGGGCTTAAGAGTGGGTGCTATGTTTGCCTGAAAGCCCCTCTCTTCCACGTAGAGAGCATGAGCGCCCACCACCTCATCACAGGCTCTTGTGCACCTGTAGCATACCACACACCGGTTGGAATAGTATTCCAGAAAGTCGCTCTCCCAGTCTACCTGATGTCTTTCCTTCTGGAGGGCGGAGACGGGAACTATCTGCCTCTGGGGTCCAAAGAGAGCTCCGTAATTCTGAAGGTCACACTCCCCAGCCTTGTCACATATGGGGCAGTCGAGGGGATGTCTGGTCATAAAAGCCTGAAGGAGATACTTTTGATTTTCCAGCACTAAGGGGTGCTTTGTGGACAGAGACATACCCTCTTCCGGGTAAACATTGCAGGAGGTCATGAGCCTGCCCGTCTTTTCGTTGAACACTATACACATCCTGCAGGCACCTATTATCTTCAGCCGGGGATGGTAGCAAAAGTAGGGCACCTGAATACCAAGCTCAAGGAGGTTCTGAAGCAGGGGCTTTCCCCTATCTACCTCCCACTCTATGCCATCAACCTGTATTCTTACAATGTTCATAACTTTTTCCTCCGTCCATCAGGTATACCTTATCGCCGGACGCCGCTACCGCAATCCTGCCCTTTCCAGCGCTCTTTGCCCTATACATGGCAATGTCCGCCCTCTCTATCAAATCCTCATATTTTTCGTCCTGTTCTATAGGATGGGTCAAACCCATGCTTACAGAGACAGGGAAGGGAAACTGCAGGCACTCCACAGAGTTAAAAACCCTGAGGGCTACCTTTTCACAGTCCGCCAAACTCGTGTTGGGGAGTATAATCAAAAACTCGTCACCCCCATACCTGCAGGCTACATCCGAGGACCTTAACAAAGCCTTCAGATAGGAGGATATCTTCTGTATGACCCTGTCGCCCATCAGATGCCCCTGCTTATCGTTTATTTCTTTAAAATTGTCAATATCCATAAACATAAGCCCGAAGGGCTGTCCGTATCTTTTCCACAGGTTAAAGCTCTTCTCAAGAAAACTCTCCGCAAAGCGTCTGTTGTAGAGACCTGACAGAGGGTCTATCATACTTAACCTGAGCACCTGAATGCTGGTTATGTTTATCACATTTTCCCAGTAGATACCCTCCTCGGGTGCACTGCCGTAGCTCCTTATGTAATTTTCATAACTGACGCTTATTATGTCCACATCAGTTATCTTATCGTAGACGGGGCATTTAATACCCATACGATAGCAGGGTTCGTCAAAGGCATAGAGCACCTTATAACACTTGTTGCCTACCACATCGCCAAACATACGCCTTGCGGTGGCATTCAGCGTTATAAGGTTATAGTCCTCGTCAATAGTAACGGAGGGTATGTAGTTTCTCAACTCCTTTTCTTCAATCTCTGTTATCTCCATGCCTTTACCTCCAGGCTTTATAGCCCTATTTTAACAGGAGTCCCCTTCCTCATGAGCTTTTCCACACCCTCCACAGCACTTTCAAAGTCCGCCACAAAACCCCCAAAGCCTTTCGCAAATTTCTCCGCATCCTCTCTACTGGCAAAGGCTATTGCCGAGGGTGAACAGCAGGGTATGGCAGAAGAACCTAAAACATACCAGGCGGAGAAACAGCTCATGGGTTTGCAGTTTATAAAGTCCCAGGTCATGCAGGCTTCTATGTCATCCTCTCTAAGGTTTCTGTATAGTAGAAGTCCGCAGTGGGCACAGCAGGCTTTTACAAGCCTGCCCCTCCTGAGCCTGTAAGTGAACTCCATCCTTTTCTCTATAGGTTTTGTGCAGTAGGCGCAGGTGGTCACACCTTCCTCTACCGCTTCCCCAACTTCCTCCCTCAGAAGGAGCTCTCCGTGCTTCCTTACAATCCTCCCCTCCTTCTCGAGCTCTCTAACATCTCTGTATATGGTCATAAGAGAGACACCAAAATGCTGCGCCAGAGATTTCACATTTCTAAACCCCTGAGTTATGAGCTCTACTATCTCCTCCTTTCTGGTCATGTTAAAATTATATTCCTTTTTTCTGTGCGGTATGGTGTATTTAC
>JBCNVH010000072.1:0-14078 GCA_039630295.1 Aquificaceae bacterium
GGGTGAAATATGCACTCTTTTTGACAGCATTGTGGCGGCACTGGATGAGCGGGGATGTGCCAGAATAAATGGGGAAATTCTGGCCAAAATCAACAGATGCCGACGCACAACGGCTTCTTCGGCCCTGCATATCCTTGCCTCAAAGGGGCTTATTAGAGTAGTTTCAAACGAGCTTGTGTTCGTTCCTGGCTGGAAGCTGACGTTCAATCCACCGATTACGGCTATAAGAAGAGCACGCCTTTTCTGCAATCTAACTCTCCCAGGTTTCACGGTAGTTGACGCCTTCATACTCTTCAGCGAATTATCAATCAGTGAGGTGAGCAAGCTCATCGGTAGAGACGAAAGCACTGTTTATAGAACACTGAAGAAGGCGTGTCAATTGCTCCCTGAGGTGCGTGATGTCCCTTGGCCAGCCCCATATATGGTTGAATATTGCAGGCTCAGACGACGATGCCAACCGGATGAGCTATCATATTACTGCCACATCTGCCGGCTGGTGGAGCCCCAGCAACCTACAGAATCGCTCCGCCCTGGCTGGTTAGATAACCCTTATAATTCGGCTAAAAACGTTCCCGATACTCGGTCCTAGGAGGGACAGAACGGTAATGACTACGACAGCTACCAGCACCAGGATGAGGGCGTATTCCACCAAACCCTGTCCTTCCTCACGTCGGAACAACAAGGTCGCTCACCTCCTCATTAAACACCTCGGGTTTAGGGCTATGGCAGGTATCTTACCCCCTCCCCACATTTTACTACAAGCCTGAGAACTATGCCATACTCTTCCTGAAGTTCTCGTATAATGTAGCCAGCAAAATTAAACGGGGGGAAGGACAATGTTTGTGATAATTAAAAACCCCTTTACGCAAGAAGTAACAAGAACCGAATTCTTTGGCCGCCTGGTCATGAGACCGGGAGATTTCATTTCAATTTACCCCGGGGAAGATGAAGAATTAATAGAGCTCATTGAGAGCAAGGAGTTTGAAAGACTTTTGCCCTTTAATTTAACTCCAGCCTTGAGCGCCGCAGTGTTGCCCTTCGATTTCATTGCAAGGGGGCAGAAATTAACACGCCTTATACTTTACTTTCTCGGCCCCCAGCCAAAGACGTGCACGGTCATTGTTTATCCATTTTATTCACAATGCCCCAACTCTTTACCAGATTATGCCAAAGTAGAAATGGCGTTTATTTTGGACAGAAATGATTACAAACTGGCGAAAGTTGACATTTTTGTAACCGAAACCCCAATATACAGATACCTCATCTTGCCCGAAGCGAGTTACATAATTTACAATGAGATGGAGGAAGGCCCGGTAATAACCTATACTCCCGGGGAATTTGAAGGCGCTGTTTCAAAATATGCTCCCAAAGAAGCCACAACTGTCAAAGCAATGCCCATCCCTGAGGCACAGAATATATATTATTTCGGGCAGAAACTGATTTCGGCGATAATATATAGGGAGGCAAAATTGGGTTTTGTGGCTTGGTTTAAGCTTGAAATTGAACAGTGAAAGAGGGTGTCAAGACCTCTGGTTATGGCTCTCTCAAATACCGCCTGCTGGGGACTGAGAGAGCCTGAAGTGGCGGAATACAAATACCCCAGCCAGACTGGGCAGTTTTGCTCAGTTTGATTGACCAGGAAGCATGCTGGCGATATTCTCTTTGCCCGAAGCCTATCTTCATAGTTATAAGAATTTCTCCGATTTAATTGCCGACTTTGTGTTGCATCCGGATGACATCATGCACATTATCTCCAACCCGAGCTATATTCCTGAAATTATCTCTTCTTCTCTTCCTCTTTCAGTGCATACCCAAATGAATTCAGTGGACATGGAAATTCTTGCTAAAATTGCAGGAGATTACAAATTCATAAACAAAACTTTTTTGGTGACGGAAAGCCCTCACAAGCGCTTCCCCAAAGCTATCGCCTATATCATGTCCCCAGAGGAAAAATATCTCTCTTTTACGTGCAATATATCTCCCAACTTACCAGTGGAGCTCCATAACGTTAAATTTGATAGAGCTGCTCCTTCTACTTCCTTTCGGTTAGACGAAAGGAGTTTCATCGCCTATTGCACAAAAAACGGGTGGAAGGAGGCGCATATAAAAGGCGAAGTAGATGATAAACTTGTGGAGACCTTTCTTTACCACCTTTCACTTGAAGGCCAAGCCAACATTGAATGGCTTACCGAAGACATAAAAGAGTTCACGGCCAAATTAAACATATATGACCGCATCTCCGTCGCCCAAGGGGAAAAAGAGCTCGTGCTATATGGTTTTCTGAGACGCCTTTAAACTTTAAAAGGGAGGGAAGAACAATGTTTGTGATAATAAAAAACCCCTTTACGCAAGAAGTAACAAAAACCGAATTCTTCGGACGCTTGGTTATGAAGCCGGGGGATTTTATATCAGTTTTCCCCGGCGAAGAGGAAGAATTAATAGAGCTCATTGAGAGCAAGAAGTTTGAAGGGCTTTTCCCTATTAATGTAGCTCCAGCCTTGAGCGCCTCAGTGGTACCCTTCAATTTCATTACGAGGGAGAAGAAATTAACATACTTTATGCCTTACTTTCTCGGCCCCCAGCCAATGGAGTGCACGGTCATCGTTTATCCATTTTACGAGTATTATTCACTACGCTTCAACTCTTATACATCCTATCAGGCAAAATATGCCGAAGTTGAAATGGAGTTTGTTTTGGAGCCAAAAAATTACGCATTAGCGAAAGTTAGCATTTCAGCAGACCATGACCCAAAATACCTACGCATCATCTCGCCTGGAGAGCGTTACATAATTTGCAATAAGATGGAGGAAGGCACGGTAATAACCTATACTCCTGGGGAATTTGAGGACGTAGTTTCAAAATATGCTCTCAAAGATGCCATAACTGCCAAAACAATGCCCACCTCTGGCTCTCAGAGGATATATTATGCCGGGCAGGAACTGGTTTCGATGATAAATTATAGGGAGACCCAGTTGGGTTTTGTGGCTTGGTTTAAGCTTAAAAGATTCCTCCAACCCACTATTGAACTTTGAAGGTCGCAAGTTCCCGTTTCTGGGGACGGGGACTATGGCTCTCTCAAATACCGCCAGCTGGGGCCCGAGGGAGCCTTAAGTGGCGGAATACAAATACCCCAGCCAAACCGGGCAGTTTTGCTCAGTTTGATTGACCAGGGTATGAAAAGATTGCCCTTCAGGATATTGGACACCGGAGCAGGCACAGGAGTGAGTTACAGACATACAGTATATACAAACCTGAATGGAGAACCATTTGATGTTGTGGCAACCGTCAAATATGCACCCCACACATACGAGAAAGTTTACCAAATTGTGCCCGTAAACAAGCGGATACTTGTGTTTTGCTCACAAGGCGTAGTTGGTAAACACCATTGCACCGAGATACTTTTAGGAACTTTGGCCAAGCTGGAACCCATCACGAAGTTCTATTGGCCTCTGAACGAAATGTCCGTGAAGATAATAGAAATGTTCAACGAGATTGATACATGGAGGGAGAGAGAGGGCGCCCATTTCCCCCCGGGCATAACGAAGGTTGTCCCGATTAACCTCAGTGCCTGGGGCTTGACGGCCAAAACACCAGAAGAGGCCAAGCGCTTGCTGAATATGCTCCGCGACGAGTTGCCAGTGGGCTCCAATGATTACGCAATAGACCCCGTTGAGGGAATAACCCTCCCAGACCTTGAATTTCACGGAGGAATAAGCCCCAAAATCTGCTATCTATTTCCATCGGTTGCCCCCCCTCTGAGAATGGATAGCGTAACAGTCGGCCATTACATTGTTCAATTCAATCCCCCGGTCTTTCTGCTTGAAAGTGCTGACGTCTTCTATACCTGGGGCGCATTTTTGTGGACTTCTAAGCCGGTTACCGTCAAGATTACAAATAAGCAAAACGACAAGTGTTTCACAATTCAATTGCCTGCTGGGTTTCTTTGGGGGGGGTTACAGAAAACCCCTGCCGCCCAGAGTTTGACGAATGAAATAATTGGGTTATAATTATGGCAGAAATTTTTAGACAGACATGAGGCCCAGCGGGCGTAGTGAGCCAGGGAAATATGGCTCTCTCAAAAGCCGCCAGCTGGGGAGTGGGAGAGACTGAAGAGGCGGGATACAAAGGAGAAATGCGAGAAAAAACTTGCGTGGTGTTGCCTGGCGATATGCGGGAAGTAATCGCTTCCCTGGCTAAGGCCTTGGACACAACAAGAGGACGGGCAGTTCGCCGTGCAATACTCTTTGCCTGGGCTTACCTGCAGGGGTGGGAAAACCCTGAAGAGATACTATTTAAAGGGGGAACGCCCGGGCAAAAATCATCCCCCTGCGCAGACTGGGTGGCCTAAGAGTGCCATACTTACGATGTTCAATACCGCTAATGAGCCAAGGGTTAGAAGACCAGACAGCACATTCCCAATGGCCGCCAATACCTGGCCTTCAGACGTTTGCATTAGAATGGCTGCGAGAAAGAGCAGAAGCCCGGTGGAAAGGTTAAAAGTATAAGGCTTGGCCTCAGTGTCTCCAGGTGTCGCTTCCATTCCTGTTTTCTGGTGCCCTCTCATGATGCGCCGTAGGTTGCTGATGAGGTAAATGACGACAGCATTAAATGGCGCCAAGTAAGCACGCAGGAAGTAGGTGCCGAGGTAGTAAATGGCGAAAATCAGAAGGACGTATGAGACAAACTCTGCCACCATTGGATTGAGGATAAAATCAAAGAGGCCACCCTCTACCGCACACGGGTTCGAGAGGAAAGTGTTGATTGTTTGCCAGAGATTGCCACCCTGCTGACCTGAGTATCCGAACAAAATACGTATAAACCCTACGCTAACCCTCAGAATGGCTGTGAGAAAATTCCTGATGGTTTCTGGCATCTTTCCCCTGGTCACTCAAACTGCGCAAAACTGCACAGTTTGGCTGGGGTATTTGTATTCCGCCTCTTCAGGCTCTCTCAGTCCCCAGCAGGCGGTATTTGAGAGAGCCATAGCCCCTGTCCCAAGAAACAGGAACTTGCGACCTTCAAAGGCTTTCCCCACTTGCCCTGAAACCAGTAATGACTTCAGGACAGACAGGTTTCTTAAAACCCTGTCAGGGGAAAGTGGAGTTACCACCGCTACCTTGAGAACTTGCCAGAGATTACGGGCATCAAAACTTGTTCCACCCAGAGGTTTTAATACCCTCTCTGGCTTACTCTCAAGGTTTTGAACAGCTTTGAGACCGAAGATGCCCTGAAGTTCTCTCTTAAGTTGGTTTCTTTCATGCCCTTCTATCAACCTGTTATAGGCATATCTTGTGCAGGAAGACCACCTTCTCATAAGGTCTAAGACTTTTTGTTTGTCCGCTCCATTTTCAAAGGTCAGTTTCGCCTGAATTGTTATCGTGCCTGCAAGCACTTTTACATACTTTTGCCTAAATTGTGTCAACTGTTGCTTCCTCCTTACTCCTTTTGTTCTTCTTTCTTTAAAAGCTTTCTTCCCTTTTCCCAGAGCTCATCAATCACGCTTTTTCTATAAGCCTGCTTTATGGGGACCTCTTCCTTTTCTGTGCCCTTTTTCTTAATATCACCCCCATAGTAAACCCTAAGCTTTTCTATAGCCGGTCCTCCATAGTGGACCCAGAGGTGGTCAATGAACAGAAGAGCCAGAATTATTCCCAATATCCACTTAACCATCTTTTATCTTATCTAATAAAATAGTCTTCTGAATGGAGCATATCAAGTGGGTCCTCCTTCGCCTGAGGTCATACTGGTATCTTATCCTTCTTAGTCTTTCTGGTTCTTTCCTCGAGGCGAGCGGGACTGCGGGTGTAAGCCTTCTTATAAAATCTCTTGTGGACAGGGTTTTTCTTCTGAGGGAGGAGGAAGAGCTCTTAAAGGTTGTTCTGAGCCTTATGGGCTTCGTTCTTCTGGCCCAGCTTGGCAGGTTTATAGGTGCTTTTTTCTCCGCCCTTTACACGGAGCTGGAGATGAAAAGGCTAAGAGAAGAAGCCTTCGGAAAACTTCTGAGGGCGGATTACTCCGCCTTTCTGGGTTTCTCTCCTGGTGAGTTTGCCTCAAGGGTTATATCGGACATGAGCCTGTACAGGAACCTAATAGGTTCCTATGGCGTAAAGCTTATCAGAGAGCCCACAACGGTGCTCTTTCTGGTGGGTGTGCTTCTATACAGAGACTGGTTTTTCACACTGAGCCTTTTTTTGCTCTTGCCAGTGCTTGCCTTTGCGGTGAAGTATTTCGGTAAAAAGAGGGGGAAGCATCTTAAAAGGTCGCAGGAAGGTTATGCGGAGGTAACGGATAGGCTCTTCAGTTCCTTCTCCGGCTTTGAAAGCATAAGGAGTTTCAGAGCACAGTCTCGGTTTGAGGGACTTTTCAGGGAACTGAGCAGGGCACTTTTCAGGTCCGGTTTGAAGTCGGAGGTCTACTTTGCGCTTAACTCGGTGTTTAACTTTACCTTTGGCTACTCTGTGGTCGCACTGGTGATACTCTATGGTGGCTACAGAATAGCGGAGGGTAGCCTGACAGCCGGTGACTTCCTTTCCTATCTTACCGCCCTTGTCTTCCTTCAAACCCCCCTCATGGAGACCCAGAAGGGTTTTATGGAGTTCAGAGCTTCTTTACCCGTGGTAGGAAGAATAAGGGAAGTGCTCTCCCTCAAGGAAGAGAGAGCTGGAGGGTTTAGGCTTGAAAGCTTCGGAGAAGACATAGAGGTGGAGAACCTGAGAGTAAGCCTGGGTGGGCGTTTGCTCCTCAAGGATATAAACCTGAAGGTTCGGAAAGGTGAGAAGCTGGGTCTTATGGGGGATACAGGCTCTGGAAAGAGCACCCTTCTGAGGGTGCTGGCAGGTCTCCTGCCCTACGAGGGTAGCGTGAAGGTGGGAGGGCTGGAGCTTGCGGATATAAGAAGAGAAGACCTCAGTGAAGCTTTCCTTTTCCTTTCTCAGGAACCTTTCATCTTTCCCGGCACGGTAAGAGAAAACCTCCTTATGGCTGGGGAAAGAGAGGAGGAACTTATCAGAGCTATCCAGCTTTCGGAGTGCGACTTTGTAAGAAGCCTGGACCAGCCCCTGAACCCCAGGAGCCTCTCCGGAGGTGAAAAGCAAAGACTTGCGCTGGCAAGGGTTTTCCTGAGGTCTCCTCAGTTGCTCCTGCTGGATGAAGCCACCTCCGCCCTTGATGCCAGAAAGGAAAGAAGGGTGCTTGATAACCTCTTTACCCATTTTAGGGACAGCACTTTCATCCTTGTAGCCCACCGGTTTTCTAACCTTCTCAGGTGCGACAGAGTGCTGGTCATGAGGGAGGGTATGGTTATTTTTGAGGGAAAACCCAGAGAGGCAATAAGGACTCCTTCAGAGCCCGTAGATAGCTATACCATACTTTTGGGCTAACTTCTTCATCTTCTCTCTCTCCAGAAGGTAAACCTTACCCGCCTCAACAAAGAGAGCATCACCCTTTATCTTCCTTATGGCTTCAAGGGTCTTTGGTCCTACTGTGGGCACATCTATGCGAAAGTCCTGACTTTTTCTTGCAGTCTTTATGACCCTGCAACCTTTACCCGCAATCTCTCCTGCCCTCTCTATGGTCTTCTGCGTCCCCTCCATAGCTTCCACACTTACCACCGTCCTGTTCTTTACCACTATGGTTTGTCCTACGTCCAGCGTGGCTATCTCTCTGGCTATGGGAAACCCCCAAAGACCATCCTCAAGAGCTTCCTCCGAGGGTTCACAGGTGGATATACAGCCTGCTGGTGCCAGGAGCTCCTCTAGAAAGGGTCTTGGGTCCGGGAATTCAAAACCCAGAGCCTCAAGCTCTTCCATAAGGGTTCTGATAAGGGTATGAGCCTTCTTATCCTTCGCCTTCTGAAAAACCCTGAGAGCTATCTCGTCCAGTGTCAGGAGGTGAGAGAAGAGAAGGCTATGTTCAAACTTGCCTAAAAGGACCAACTTTTTTATACCCTTCCTTTCAAGGCTTTTTAAAAGCCTTCCCACCTTTCCCAGAGGAAAATATTCTTCCGCAGGGAGCTCGGTAATGCCCTTTACACCCGCCACGAAGACCTCCACACCCCTTTCCCTCGCCTTCTCAAGAAAGACCCTCGGAAGTTCTCCCGAGCCCGCTACAAGACATACACTCATAGAGAAAGCTTGCCTATGAGCTTGAGGAACTCTTCCCTGGTTCTAAGGTCGCTCAGGAATAGACCTCTCAGGGCGGAGGTAACCGTAAGATGTCCAGGAGCCATCACCCCTCTCATGGACATGCAGAGGTGTTCCATCTCAAGCACAACAGCCACGCCCTTTGCTTTTAACTGTTCCAGAAGGAAATCCGCTATCTGGTTGGTCAACCTTTCCTGAACCTGAGGTCTAAGAGCAAAGGCTCGCACCGTCCTGACGAGTTTTGATAGCCCGCACACTATACCGTCCGGTATATAGGCTATGTGGGCCTTTCCGAAAAAGGGCAGGAGGTGGTGTTCGCAGAGAGAGTATACGCTTATATCCTTTACAAGCACCATCTCGTTATAAGAGCCGAACTCCTCAAAAAGTTTAAAATCAAAGCTCCTCTGGCGGTCAAACTCTTCCCACATGCGGACAACCCTGTCGGGTGTTTCAAGAAGACCCTCTCTGTCTGGGTCTTCACCTATACCCTCAAGAAAAAGCCTTATAGCCTGTTTTATCTTTTCCTTATCCAAAGGCATAGGCACTATTATAAGCTTCTGGTGTGGATGCCTTTATGATATTCTCCATGAAAGACTTTGAGGAGTTAAAAACCCTTTACCGATGGACTTCCGAGGATGAAAAGAACGCAGAAAAGCTAAAGGACATGGCTATTAGGCACATGGAAGAGCTTATCCTTAACCTCCCTTACGGATTCCCGGACAGGGAAAGAACAAAGCTCTGGCTTGAGGGGCTTTTTGAACTAAGATGTGCGGAGATTGCAGGCTACGGCGACCCCCTCATCCTTAGCCTCATAAGATATTTCCTGCAGGATAAGATAGCTCAGGAAGTTATCTCTTTACAGGAAAGACACAGCATGCTCACATCACTGAACAAGGTTCTGGACCTCTGTCTTCTCAGCGCCCGTCCAGAGGGGAAGGTATGGGAAGGCTTTTCTCCTCTGAGCAGATACCAGAGATGGATGATAAGGAGTATAAGGCGGGTGTCAAGAGTGTTTGATGTCTTCATACTTATCACTCTCCTGCTTGTGGGCTTCTCAATTGTGGTCTGGATTGTGTATGAGTTTTATCTTGTGCTTGTTGGTGAGCTGCCCCTTGAAAGAGGTGGGCTTAGCATCCTTGGCTCTGTCCTCATACTCTACGCCATATCCGAGCTCCTTTCGGAGCAGGTAAAAACCACCAGAGGTGGTCCTGTCAGTATAAAGACCTTTTTGGGCGTTGCACTTGCGGCGGTGATAAGAAAGGTTCTTATCCTGTCCCTGTCCCCAGAGAAGTTTTACGAGCTCATAACTCTCTCGCTCATACTTCTCGCCCTTGGATTGGTCTTTTTACTCGTTCACAAGGTGGAAAGCTCTACATGAGCCCTGTCATAAAATCTCCCCTTGAAAAAGACCACAGGGAGCCTATCATAATCCTGAGCAAAACTTTAAAGGAGGTAGTGTGATGCAAAAGCTGGCTTTTAACTTTTTCGTAACCGAGAAGGCAGTTCAGGAAGTGCTTAGGATAGCACAGGAGAACAACATCACCGAGCCCGTGCTGAGGGTAAGGGTTGTCCCCGGCGGATGCTCCGGTTTTCAGTATGCCATGGGTTTTGATGACACCATAGAAGAGAGCGATAACGTATTCGAGTATGGGGGTCTGAAGGTAGCCATAGACCAGTTTTCCATGCCCTATGTGAACAACGCAGAGCTTGACTATGTTATGGACTTTATGGGCGGTGGTTTTACCATAAAGAACCCCAACGTGACCGGTTCCTGCGGTTGTGGTAGCTCCTTCTCCTGCGGATGAGCTCACTGCCCCCCTTCGGGGGCTTTTATAACCTTTACCTTCACATAATCCGGCTCCGTTCTTTCTACCGAAACCAGAAACCTGGGCAGGTTCTTGACTTCTACCTTGAGGGTATATTCGCCCTCCTTTAAACCTCTCAGGCTTACACTTGCGGTTATCTTCTCGAGAGTCTCTTCAGAAACAAGCCTTTCCATCACCCTCAGCCTTATCTTTACCCTCCTCTTCTCCAGTCTGTATTCGTAGCCTTTCTCTTGGTCCACCATCTCTATCTGCCTTTCAATACCCAGAGGCACCCTTTCACCCATGTTCAGCACGAACCAGAGAACAAGGCCCATCACAAGAGAAAGAAGTTTGTAATGCCAGTCGTGAATGAAAAGTCTTTTAAGCATTTTCCACCCTGAGCTCTTTTAAAAGTAAGGCTCTCAGCATCTCCGGGTCAAGGTTTCTCTGAAGCTTTCCTCCCATGGCGAGAGATATCTCACCCGTTTCCTCAGAGACCACCACACAGAGGGCATCGCTCTCCTCCGAGATGCCCAGGGCGGCACGGTGCCTCGTGCCGTATTTCTTGGGGAGCTCTGGAGATTTGGAAAGGGGCAGGATGCAGGAGGCGTAGACCACCCTGTCTCCCCTTATGACCACCGCACCATCATGCAGGGGGGAAAGGGGGTTGAAAATGGTGACGAGCAATTCCACCGACACAAGACTGTCCATCAGCACACAGCCTTCCACCAGTCCTTCCACACTCTGACCCCTCTCTATCACTATAAGCCCACCTATCTGCCTCTCCGATAGGAAGGAACAGACCCTAACCACCCTGTCCACAACCCTCTCACCAACTGGCTTTATGACAGATACGCCCGCCCTCTGCCCCAGCCTGCTCAGAGCCTTTCTTATCTCCGGCTGAAAGATGACCACCAGAGAGAATAGACCTACAGTCCACAGCTTTTCAAAAACCCAGGAGAGGGTCCTAAGATGGAGGAGCTCCGCAAAAAACCAAAAGCCAGCCAGTAAGCCAAGACCCTTGAATATCTGTAGACCTCTGGTTATACGGAGAAAGTAAAGAACACCATAGAAGAACAGGGACACCGCCAGTATGTCTATAAGGTCCTTCCAGGAGAAGATTTTTAGAAACTCTAAGTTAATATTCACCATAGGTCTTTACCGTATCAAGAAGGGCGAGAAACTCACGGGTTTCCCTACAACATCGTGAACCCTTACTATGTGAGCACCCTTTATGACTGCAGGTGCAAGAGCTCCAAGGCTTCCGTAAAGCCTCTGTTGAGGCTCTGTTTTTTTCTTTAACAAACCTTCCATGACAATTCCTATGAAGGATTTCCTCGATACGCCCACCATCAGAGGTAAGCCGAGGATGCGGAGCTCTTCAAACCTTTTGAGTATCTCCACGTTGTGCTCCGGCAGTTTTCCAAAGCCTATGCCCGGGTCAAGGATAACCTGACCTCTGTAGCCCTTCTCTCTCAGGTTTTTTAGTCTCTCTTCAAACCAGAGGAGAACCTCCTCCACCACATCCTCGTAGAGGGGGGGAGCTTCCTTCCAGGTCTCCGGTTTCCCCTTTATATGGGTGAGCACGTAGGGGCAATTATACCTGCTAACCAACCCATGCATGTCCGGGTCAAAGGTGCCGCCACTTATGTCGTTTATTATGTCCGCGCCCTCCTCGAGGCACACCCTCGCCACCTCCGCCTTGTAAGTGTCCACAGAAATCCAGACCTCAGGCAGTTCTCTCCTTACTTCCCTCAGTATCGGGAGAACTCTCCGGAGCTCTTCCTCCACCGACACCCTCTGGGAGCCCGGTCTTGTGGACTCTCCACCTATGTCTATGATGTCCGCACCCTCTTCCACCATGCTGACCGCCCTTCTTAAGCCTACCGAAGGCTCAAGGTATAGACCTCCGTCAGAGAAGGAGTCAGGGGTCGCGTTCAGAACGCCCATCACCGCAGTTTTTATCCCTAGGGGAAGGATTTTCCTGTTGTGCTGTAGCTTGAAGGACCTTTTGTGGTAAGCCTGAAGTCGTTGGAGTATCTCTATGGCTAAGTTTCTGTTCTCCTTTACGAGGAGTGCGCAAAATTCCTTTATCCTTGCCTCAGAGCCACATAGGACAAAGCCATCCTCTCCCTGAAAGGTGTGCAGGCATGCCCTTCTACCGAGATTGAAAAAAACCTCAGGTTTTAAGCTCTCTCTCTTTATCTGAAGGACGCAAAAAAAACCTTCGGAGCTCCTATGGTAGGCTTCTCTGAAGAATACACCCACCTTCTCTTTGAGGAATCTGTAAAAAGCTTCCCTGCTCTCAAAGTGCTTGACCAGCATAGACAATAGGATACATTATTTAAGCATGGTTTTAAGGCTAAAGATAAGAAGGCAGGAAGCCTCGGGAAAAGCCTATTATCAGACTTTTGAAGTTCCCTACGAGGAAGGCATGACCCTACTTACCGCCCTTCAGAGGATAAGGGAGAACATTGACCCAAGCCTTGGCTTCAGACAATTCTGCAGGGCGGGCATTTGCGGAACCTGCACTCTTACAGTTAACGGCTTTCCAAAGCTTGCCTGTAAAGAACAGCTTCTGCCCTACGCCCTCTTTGGCGAGGAAATTCTGGTAGAACCCCTTAAAAACTTTGAGGTCCTCAGGGACCTGGTGGTAGACAACGAAGGGCTGGTGGAGAAGATTAAGGCTCTGAACCTCTGGATAAGGGAAAGGTCTACAGACCCACGCATCCCCCCTGAGCTCAGTAAAAGGATAGAGACCTCGGCGGACTGTATACTCTGTCTTGCCTGTCAGTCTTACTGCCCGCAGGTTCTCGAAGAGGACTATGCAGGACCACTTTTCTTCGCCAAGCTCTACCGCTTCTATGAAGACCCAAGGGAGGAGGGTAAGGCTTTAAGGGCAAGACAGGCGGTAGTGGAAGGAAACCTTTACCACTGCCTTTCCTGCAATAAATGCAATCTGGTATGTCCAAAGGAGGTAGAGCCTGCAACCCTTATAAGGGAGCTCATGCAGATTATGGATGCGCTTCCTTAGCCTTCTGATAATCCTTAACCTGTCCTTTGGAGGTGTGGAGAGGTTTGTTGAAGAGGAGGTTTACAGAAGGTTTGGTGGGCTTGTTAAGGTTCAGAAGGTAAAGCTTTTAGGAAGGGAAGAGGTAAAAAATCCGGAGAGGATAGAGCTCCAGATGGAATACGGCAAGAGCAGGGCGGTAGCTTACCTTTACTTTACTGACAGGAGACAGCAGGCTCTTATAGACGCCCTCTGGAAGGTGAAGGTTTTTATAGCCCTTGAGGATATACAAAAGGGAAGCCCCATAAAACCTGAAATGTTCAAAGTTGAAGAGGTTTTTATGAAAACCATACCCTCGGACCTCAGGCTCGAACCGGCGGACTTTGGAAACTATACCGCCTCCACCAGTATAACCAGAGGGACGGTGCTCAGGAGGTCTTTACTCAGAGAGGTGCAGGCTGTGAAGGTGGGGGAAATGGTGGAAGCCTTTTACAGAAGCGGTGCCCTCGAGGTAAGCTTTCAGGCTGTGGCGATGGATGGTGGGCAGGTGGGTAAGGTTATAAGGTTGAAGAGAGAGGAAAAGGTGCTAAGGGGTAGAGTGCTGTCAAGGGGTAGGGTAGAGGTCCTGCCTTGAGAGAGGAATTTTCCGCAGGTGGCTTGCTCTTCAGGGGTAGAGAGGTTCTGCTCGTAAGAAACCCCTCCGGTGTCTGGACCTTTCCAAAGGGTCTTATAGAAGCAGGCGAAAACCCTGAAGAGACCGCCCTCAGAGAGGTTCTCGAAGAGACCGGAGTGAAAGGGAGGATAGTGACATTCCTTGGTGAGATAAACTACTGGTATACAAGAGAAGGTGAGAAGATTAGGAAGAGGGTGGTTTTCTATCTTATGGAATATGCGGGAGGAGAGCCAGAGCCCTCCTGGGAGGTAAAGGAGGCTTGTTTTGTGCCAGTGGAGGAAGCCTTCAGGCTTCTAACAGAGGAACAGAACAACCTTTCTGAGAAGGGGTCATAGGGTTAGAGAGCTCTTATAGTTCTACTACCTTTCCGGGGTTGAAAAAATTTTGGGGTCAAGAATAGTTTTATACCCTAGAAGCTCATAACCCACTTCACCGAACTGCCACCTGAG
>JBCNVH010000073.1:0-23180 GCA_039630295.1 Aquificaceae bacterium
ATTACAGGAAGGTATACCGTGGCAACAGGTATAAGGTGGAGCAATTGTTTGAGAATGTGAAGCGTATATGGGGAGATAGAGACAATACGAGGATATACGAGCTTGTGAGGTTTTTTGTGATGGTGAGGTTTATGCTGTGGAACTTGAGCATATTGCTGAAGGTTAGTTTTTTTATGTTTTCCTCCTTACTTTATAAAGTCCCTGTCCTACGCATACTTGAGAATTTTCAAACAGTCTCAGCTCAGATGAGGGTAAAAATCTCCTCAAGGCTTCGCCTGGGTGTGGGGAAGGGTTCCTCCCCGGGATAACCCACCGTAAGCAAAGCGACAGGCTTCCACTCCCTAGGAGCTGAAAGGCAGGCTTTCAAACCTTCCTCTTCAAAGGCACCCACCCAGCAGGTGCCCAGCCCCAAGGCAACTGCAGAGAGCTGAGCGTAAGCACAGGCTATAGTGGCATCCTGAAGGCTGTAGAGCTCCGCCCCTCTTCTGCCATACTTTAGGGCGCTCCTTGGAGGGTTGGCAAAGAAAACAAAAACCGCAGGCGCCTCCGCTATGAACCATTGATTGAGAGCATGGCGAGCTATCTCTATCCTTTTTTTCTGGTCAAGGACAAGAACCACCTCGTAAGCCTGTAAGTTGCCAGCGGAGGGAGCGCTCCTTACCGCCTCCATAATCTTCAGGAGTTTTTCCCTCTCGATGGGCTTTCTCTGATATTCCCTTATGGAATGTCTCCTGTTAAGAACCTCAAAGAACTCCATCCTTGAGAAGCTCTTCCACTTCCTCGTCCTCTACCTGACGGAAGTCTTTGTAAAACATGCCCACCGCAAAGGGCGACTCCTCCGAAACATGATAGCAGTAAAATTCGTCCGCATAAAGACCAAGCTTCTTTACCGTCTCTCCGGGGCATACGGGCACTGCAACTATCACCCTGATTGCACCTTTCCTCTTGAGATACTCCACACCCGCCCTGACCGTCTGACCGGTGGCGATGCCATCATCCACCACCAGAACCACCTTGTCCTTTACCTCTAAAGGTCTATCCTTGAGAAATTTTCTTTCCCTTTCCCTTATCCTTTCCAGCTCCTCCCTTGCCACCTTTTCTATAACCTCCTGAGATAGCCTGAAGTATTCAACCGTCCAGCTGTCTGTGTATATCCTTCCCTCAGGGTCTATTGCCCCGAAGGCAAGCTCCGGGCTGGATGGCACCCCAAGCTTTCTGACTATAAGAAGATTGAAGGGAACTCCCAGAACCTTTGCCACCTCCTTTGCCACCACAACCCCACCCCTCGGTATACCCAGCACCAGGTCCACCTTTTCTAACTTGTCTTTGATGTATTCACCAAGAACTCTGCCCGCCTCCTTTCTGTCGGAGAAAACCATTCAATAATTTTATTACAGCTATTAAGTTAAAATCTTCCTATGAAGTTTTTGTTTTTAAGCCTTTCTCTTTTCCTTATGGCTTTTTCTCAGGAGGTAAGGCTGTCTGCCATAGTGCAGGGTAGGGTGGAAAAAGTATATGTAAAAGAGGGTCAGAGGGTAAAGGAGGGAGACCTGCTGGTAAGCATAGACCCTGTGCTCTACAGGACCCAGCGCGACAGCCTAAAGGCTCAGCTCAGTGCCCAGAAGATAGCCCTCGAAAAGGTGGAGAGAGACTTCAGAAGATATGAGGAGCTCTTCAACCGCGGGCTCCTATCAAGGAGCGAATACGAAGACTGGAAGAGCAAGTATGAGCGAGAGCTTTACCAGCTTGAATCCATAAGAGCACAACTGGAAAGGGTAGAGAAGTTTATAGAATACTGCACCCTCAGGTCTCCTATAAAGGGCGTGGTGAAAAGGCTAATGGTAAGAGAGGGCATCTTTATAAATGGCACCCAGAACCCTGAGGTCCTTCTCATACTGGAGGAAAGATGATTATCTCACCACTTCCCACTCGGTTATAAGGTGGTTGCCCCTCTTGAAGTGAGCCCTGAGCCTTAGGTGCAGAAGGTTTTTGAGGCTTTTAAACCCTTCACCACCCACAAGAGTGGGCACGTTCTCACCGCCTACTATAACCGGCAGATGTATAAGCCTTATCTCGTCCACATAACCTCTTTTTATAAACTCCCAGTTTACCGATGCACCACCCTCCACCATAAGGCTCTTTATACCCCTATGGTAGAGCAAGGGCATAAGTCTGTCAAAGTCCACCAGGTCCTCTCCTACCAGAAGAACCTCCGCACCAAGGGCTTTTATCTTTTCCAGCTTTTCCTTGGGTGCCCTCTGAGTGGTGGCTATTAGGGTGGGTGCGTCCTTTGAGAAGATGTTGGCATCTAAGGGCACGTTGGCGGTGGAGCAGGGTATTATGCGGGTAGGGTTTTTGCCCTCCGCATACCTCACAGTAAGGCTGGGGTTGTCAGTTCTGACCGTCTCACAACCCACCATAATGCCGTCCACTTTCGCCCTTATCTGGTAGATACCTGTAGGCTTCCTGGTCCATAAGGGTCATCAACTCCTTGCTGGAGGCACCCCTGTATAGGGTCAGCTTGCCGTCCACGCTGACCTCCGAGACTACTATCACATAAGGTCTCATTCGTAGTCTCTCCCGTAATGTTTGTAAAGGTAAAGAACCCTCAGGAGCAGAGAGGCAAGGGTCAGCACCGCTATGAGTTTTATGCCAAACTCAAGCCCGAGGGGAGCACCGAACCTCTCGAGCACCGCAAAGAGTATGAGGGTAAGGTGGGTCTCCGGTCTTCCAAAGAAGCCAACACCCTCAAGGGGGTCCTCTATCTTCCCCTTTACCCTTTCCTCGTAGCCTATCTCTGCATAAACCACGGGCTTTATAAAGGAGTGGAGCATGGAGGCGGTCACCACCGTTATGGCGGTTAAAGGTCCACCGTAGACATAGCCCACAGTCCCGAGGACAAACCCATCAACCCACTTGTCCGCAAGCCAGTCAGACTGCACCGAACTTGGAAGCCCTCTCCGAAAGCCTTGCCACCAGACCGTCCGCCAGGTCAAAAAGACCGGACAGAAAAAGAAGGCTTGCTCCGGTTAAGAGTTTTCCCTGATAGAAGGCGTAGGCGGAAGCCATACCAAAGGCAACCGACAGAAGGGTTATGAGGTTGGGTGGAAGGTGTAATCTGTAGAGGGCAACACCCACCGGCGCGTAGACCTTCCTGAGACTTTCCTTTCTCTTTGTCAGGTTCATTTGAGCTCCTTGCCCGTTATCCAGGGCATCATCCTTCTCAGTTCCTCTCCTACCTTCTCTATAAGGTGATGCCTGTCTCTCTCCAAAAGGGCATTAAAGACGGGTCTACCCGCCTGATTTTCCAGTATCCACTCCCTCGCAAACTCCCCTCTCTGTATTTCACCAAGAAACTCCTTCATCAGGGGCTTTACCACCCCGTATATCCTGTCTCCTCTGGTCACATCCCCATACTTGGCAGTATCTGATATGGAATACCTCATGCCCGCTATGCCATATTGGTATATAAGGTCCACGATAAGCTTTAGCTCGTGGAGACACTCAAAGTAAGCTACCTCTGGTTGATAGCCCGCCTCTACCAGCGTCTCGAAGCCTGCCTTTATGAGGGCGGTCACACCTCCACACAGCACCGCCTGCTCGCCAAAGAGGTCCGTCTCCGTCTCTTCCTTGAAGGAGGTCTCTATAACACCCGCCCTTGCGGCACCCAGAGCTTTGGCGTAAGCCAATGCCTTGTCCCTGCAGGTGCCCGAGGCATCCTGATATATAGCCAAGAGAGCGGGCACACCCTTTCCCTCTTCATACATCCACCGGACAAGGTGTCCCGGTCCCTTGGGTGCCACCATGAAAACGTCCACCTCCTTTGGTGGAACTATCTGCCTGAAATGGATGTTAAAGCCGTGAGCAAAGGCTAAACTCTTGGAGCTGTCAAGGAAGGGCTCCACGCTATCTCTGTATATCTGGGGCTGGAGTGTGTCCGGCGTCAGGAACATGATAATGTCCGCCTCTTGAGCTGCAACTTCGGGCAAAAGCACCTCAAAGCCGTCCGCAAGAGCCTTTGCCCTTGACCTGCTCTCCTCATGAAGACCTATGACCACATTTACACCGCTGTCTCTGAGATTGAGAGCATGGGCATGTCCCTGACTTCCATAACCCAGTATTGCCACTTTCTTACCTATAAGTGGTTCAAGACTTGCATCCTGTTCGTAATAAACCCTTGCCATCCTTTTCCTCCAGAGAAGAATTATAAACTACTTCTCAAACCTGAAGTAAAGTAGCAGGTGGTCTTTACCCAGTCTGTAGCGGTTTATGAGTAGTTTTTCTCTGAACTGCTTCGGTATCTTTATGTAGGTGTCCGTGGTAGACACCGCAGGCATTATGTCCATACCAAGTTTTTCACCCCCGGACCTAAAGCCTGGCAGTTTCAAGACCTCCTCAACCCCTCCCTTTGATAGGACCCTGAAAAAGACCCACTGCCCGGAGCTCTCTCTGTCTTTAAAAACCTCTCCATCCTCGGAGAGCCTGACCTCCAGCCTCCTTTCCCACATAAACACTCTCTTTCTTACCACCAGGCTGAGTATGCCTTCCCTTATGTCAAAGTCCAGAGAAGGGTATGCCTTTTTAAGCTCTTCAGGGCTCAGTTTAAACTCAAGCTCCGCATCTATAAGGTTTCCAAAGTTCAAAAGGTCCTCTATGAATATGCCCATGGGTATAAAATATACTACCTGTGGGCTCGCAGATGAAAGACTGCAAACTACACTCTAAAATCCTGAGAGGATTTCCTCTTTTAGATAGTGAAGTAAAGCTACTTGGAGACATAATAAGGGAAGAGCTGAAATTTTTATTAAGGAACAAGATATTACCCACACCGAAAAACTACGAGCGGTGGTTTAGGATTTTCTGTCTTGTCTATGAAGAAAGAAGAAAACCACCTTCAGACGAAGAGCTTATAGAAATGTATCAGACCCTATATGTCAGTGAAAAGCTGAGCGATGTGAAGCTGGATGTGGAAGTAACGCTGGAGGTTTTGTCCAGAATTGTGCAGGACTTTCGCGAGCTGGTTAAAGAACATGGGGATTATGCCGGCAAGAAGGAGGAAGAGCTCTCCTGTATAGGGGAAAGTCTTTCTCAGAAAGAATTGACCAGCTTACTGCTGGAGCTTATCAAACATATGAGGGATATAAAATCGCAGAACGAAAAATTCTTGAAGAGAATAGAGGAGCAACAGTTGATAATACAGGATTTAAAGGCAAAAGTTGAACGGGCTGAGTTAGAAGCCAACATAGACTATCTGACAAATGTCTTCAACAGGCGTTCCTTCGAGAGAGCTTTGAAAGAAGCCTTTGAAGAATACAAAAAAAGGGGTTCCATGTTTTCTCTACTTCTTATTGACCTGGACCATTTTAAGAGCATAAATGACCTGTATGGACACTCCATCGGTGACCTGGTGCTTAGGCGTGTGGCTTATGTGTTAAGACAACACCTCAGAGCAAAGGACATATTGGCAAGGTGGGGTGGAGATGAATTTACAGTAATGATGCCGGGCACCGAAAGGGAACAGGCTATACGAGTGGGGGAGAGGCTTAGACAGGCTGTGGATAAACTGGAGATAGTTGTGGAAGGCAGGGTTTTAAAGGTGTCTATAAGCTACGGTGCTGTCCAGATGGAAGATAGATACGCAAGCGTGGAGGAAATGCTAAAGGAAGCGGACAGGTTCATGTATGAGTATAAAAGGGGTAAGGCTTCATAGGTTTTTCCTCACCTCTCTCCTGTAGACCCAGTAGAATACGAGAGCTCTCAGGGTGGTCTCAAGGCTCATGAAAAACCAGGGGACTACCGGATGGGGTATAAGCTTGAGGAAAAGCATGGAGGGTATTATCCTGAAAAGCCAGAAGGAAGAGAGGTTTACCATAAGGGGAAGGTGGGTTTTACCCATGCCCTTGAGAGAACCGGAAAAGATGCTGGCATAAGCCATCTGAGGCTGAGACAGGGCAACTATCACAAGGTAGTAGACCGCATAGCCTATAACCTCCGGGTCTCTTGTAAACAGTAGGGAAAAATGCCTGGGAAAAAGGAGAAGAATAAGACCTACAGAGCCCATGATAAGGGCGGTGGCATGGGCGCTGACCCTTACACCATAGTCAAGACCCCTGAAATTTTTTGCTCCGTAGTTTTGACCGGAGAGGGTGGTGGAGGCTATCATCATGCCAAAGCCTACCATAAAGGACAGGCTTTCCACCCTTAACCCTACCTGATGGGCGGCGAGAACTTTGTCGCCAAACTGGGCAACCAGACCCACAAATATGTTAAAGGAAAGACTGGTAAAGGCTCTCTCTATGGCCGTAGGTGTTCCTATCCTTAACATCTGCAGGAGAATGGTCCTGTCAAGCCGTAAGCTTACGGGAAAGGGTCTTTTATGGCGCAGATATAGATATAGGTAAAAACAGAGACCTACCAGCTCGGAGAGGGCTATACCCCAGCCTGCACCTGCTACCTCAAGCCTCGGAAAGCCAAACTTTCCGTATATGAGGAGGTAGGCGGAGCCTATGTTGACCAGGTTCATAAGGAGGGCTACCTTGAAGGGAGTTCCGGTGTCTCCATAGCCGTTGTAGCCTGCGTATAGGGTGTTGGTGACAAAGCCCACGGTGATAAAGAGGAAGACAGGCTTGAGGTATTCTCTTGCCAGCTCTGCCACTTTTTCGGAGGCACCGAAGGTAAGCATGAGATAAGAAACGAGCTCCTCACCCCAGAAGGTCAGGGGCAGGGCTATAAGGACAGCCAGAAGGACACCCCACAGAAGGGCGGGGGATGGGTCTTTGCCCGCACCCACCCTCTGGGCTACCAGCACGGAAGTGCCCGTATAGGCAAGAGCCATAAGAGAATAGACAAACCAAAGCATGCTGGCGGAATAACCCACCGCAGCCACGGCGGTGGCGGATAGCCCGGAGACAAGAATGATGGAAAAGGCACTTTCCACCGTATAGAGGAGGTTGGAAAGAAGTATGGGAAGAGCCAGCTTGAAAACTCTACCCGCTACCCTTAGCTTACCCTCTGAGGGGTCTATTAGCACCCGGTTATCGGACATAGGACCTCATGAGGCTAATGGTTTTTTCATAGCCCAGCCTGTATATCTCCTCCACCTTGAAAAGGCTCAGAGGTGAATAGCCCTGCAGTTCGGGCTCTATAACCACATGACAGAGCTCCTTTCTTTTGTCCACATTTGACCTAACAGAAAGGAGAAAACTTCTCACAAGTATCTGAAATATATTCCCCACCTTCTCCATTGGCGTGTTAGGGTTAACATCCACACCCACCAAAATTCCCTCCCTACCCATCAGGGGTTCAACGGGCAGGTTGTTGGTTATACCACCGTCCATGAGAAGATAGTTTTTATATTTGACAGGCTCAAAGATGCCAGGAAGGGCGCAACTGCCCAGAAGAACCGGGAAAAGACTTCCACTGTCAAAATATAAGGTCTTGCCACTCCTTATGTCCACTGCACCCACAAAGAGCCTTTTTGACAGGTCTTCAAAGTTCTCCACCGAGAGCCTCTCTCTCAGATACTTCTCCGCGCCCTTTAGAGAGATAAGCCCAAGCTTTGGAACTGTGGGCTTTAGGTATCTAAACCAGTCCTTAGACTTTACTATCTTCAGCATCTCCTCCGGTGTGTAGCGGTCGCAGTAAAAGGCACCCACAAGGGCACCGGCGCTCACACCGCTGACCGCAGTTATTTCAAAACCCAGCTCCTCAAGAGCCTTTATAACCCCTATGTGGGCAACACCCCTGACCGCACCGCCGGAGAGGGCAAGGTTAACCTTCATGAACCAGAAGCACGGTGCAGAAGCAGGCAAGCCCCTCTTCTTTACAGAGACCCTCTCTTGTCTTCCCCTTAAGAGACAGAACCTCTACAGGAACACATAGGAGCTCGGCGAGTTTTTTTCTAATAGCTTCCTTGTGGGGCGAGACCCTTGGCTGGTCAGCCACCACCACACAGTCCAGATTTGCTATCCTGTATCTCTTCTCCTCCATCCTTCTCAGAGCTTCCTGAAGAAAAACCTGGGAGTCCGCACCCTTCCATCTGGGGTCTTTGTCAGGGAAAAGTTCACCTATGTCTGGCTCGCCCAGAGCACCCAGTATGGCATCCGTTATTGCGTGCAGGAGAGCATCTCCATCCGAATGTCCCTTCAAACCGACTGGAGAGTTTATAAGAACCCCGCCCAGCTTCAGGGGCTTACCCTCTTCAAAGAGATGGGCATCAAAGCCAAGACCTACCCTGAAGTTCATCGGTTCAGAAACTGCATGAAGTAAAAGATGAGCCAGCCGGTCACCGCCACATACACCCAGACAAAGGCGGTCAGAGGTGCTATCTTCCTGTGCTTTTCGAAAAGCCCTTTAAAGGCATACCTGAGGGTTATAACCGCGAGGGGAAAGTTCACTATGGCAAGGGCGGTGTGAGACCAGAGGATGAATAAAAAAAGCCCTCTGTAGGGTCCCTCGTATTTTCCCACAGGTATGAGACCCTGCGCCTGAAGGAGGTTTCTCAATACATAAAGGAGAACAAAAAGGAGTGCAAAGACAGAAGCGGTTATCATAGCCTTTCTGTGGGCTTCCCTTTTTCCGGCTCTTATCAGAAGTATGCCCAGAAGGATAGCCACACCACTTACAGATATGGTTAGCATGCTCAGAAGGCTTACTATGCTTACAAGCATGAACTATATTATAGGGCAAGGAGGGTTAACTTAAGCATGCTGGCTATCTTGCCACTGCCATGTATAAGCCTATAAAAAGACCCCAGAGAACTACGAAAAGCCTGACCCTCCCCGGCTTGAACCTCTGGGAGAGCCTTGCGCCTACATAACCACCAAGGGCAAAGCCCGGCATCATAAGCAGGGCATGAAGCCAGCTCACCTTACCGCTCAGGAGAAAAAGGAAAGCTCCCAGCAGGTTTATGGAAAAGCCAAGCAGGTTTTTCAGGGCATTGGCGGTATGTATGTGATGGACTCCGGAGAGTGTAAGACTTGCAAGCATCATGATGCCAATACCTGCACCGAAGTAGCTTCCGTATGCACCCGTCAGAAACTGGAGGAAGAGGGGAAGGAAGAGAGGAAGGCTTTTCCCTTTTAGTGCAAACCTTGCAAGAAGCCTTTTTATAACCTCACCGCCTGCAAGCATAAAAACCGCAAAGAGTATGAGGAAAGGGACCAGAGACCTGAAGGTCTGGGAGGGTGTGTTTATAAGTATCAGGGCGCCAAAGACCGCGCCCAGAGAGGAACTTATCAGAAAGGGTAGGATAAGGCTCTTCACCTGAGCTATCCTCTCTCTGAAGCCAAAGAGACCTGAAAGGGAGCCAGTCCAGAGAGCAACCGTGTTGGTTATGTTTGCCACCACCGGGTCAAGCCCAAGCCACAGAAGGGTGGGGAAGGTGATAAGCGTCCCACCACCAGCCACAGAGTTTATACCGCCCGCAAGGAAGGAAGCCATAAGGGCTAAAAGGTAGCCCTCCATCAAAGAAACTTTCCAAACTCCTCAAAGGAAAAACGGTAAGCCCTTGGAAGGAGCTCTTTTGTAGGGTCTTTGTAGCCAATAGCTATAATCATAGGAACTACCTTGTGCTCCTCCACGCCAAGAAACTCCTTGAGTTTCTGCTCATCATAGCCTTCCATGGGGTGTGTCTCAAGACCGTAAGCCCTTGCGGTTATCATGATGGTCATACCAAAAAGAGCCGTGTCTCTTACCGCCTTCCTGAAAGCCCTCTGTGGGTCCTGCCAGCCTGAAATTATCTGAGCTTTCAGGCTTTCTTTTGCCTCTGGCTTTATGTAGCCCAGCTCTTCCCAGCTCTGGAGAACTCTGTCCACATGCTCAAAGCCCGCCCTTGTGTTCGCCAGGAGCACTATATTGGCACTGGCATCCTCCACCTTCTGCTGACCGTAGCATATCTCCTTGAGCCTTCTCTTTTTCTCCCTATCTCTTACCACTATCACCTCCCAGGGCTGCAGGTTGTAGCCGGAGGGTGCGGTGGCGGAGACTTCAAGTATCTCCCTTATCAGCTCTTCAGGGACCTCTCTGTGGGGGTCAAAGAAGGTTATTGACCGTCTCTCTTTTATAAGTTTTAAACACTCCTTCACAGGACCTCCTCCAGTGATTTTCTAACCTGATTGAGCATGTTTTTTCTCTCTTCCTCACTTACATAGGGCACCGCATACAGGAATATATGCTCCACTACCTCTATCCCGCAGAACTTAAATATGCCTGTATCCGTGGTTTTTCTTAGACAATCTTCCATACCGGAAGGACCGTAATCAAGGGCGGAAGCACCCAGTGTGTTTATTACCACCGCCCTCTTATCGGACAAAAGCCCCACAAGCTCACCCCCTTTTTCTTCGTAGGCAAAACCGTAGCTAAAAACCCTGTCTATGTAGCCCTTCAGTATGGCAGGCATACCCGTCCACCATATGGGGTATATGAACAGAAGGAGCTCAGAAGCCTTTATTATATCCTGCTCCCTTTTGATGTCCTCGGGAACACCACCTGAAAGGAAAGTTTCAAAGTCACTTGCGGACAGCACAGGATTGAAGCCCAGTGCGTAAAGGTCTCTGAGTTCGTAATGCCTGCCCTTTGACCTCAGAACCTCTATGACCTCTTCTTTAATGGAGTGGTTAAAGCTCTTCGGGTTTGGATGGGCGTATATAAGGGTAACCACCTTAACCCTCTTCCAGCTGATATTGCCAGTATTCTATGGATTCTCCTACAGACTGAATGCCTGACCTCAGACTGTGGAGAAGGTCTCTTATCATACTCTTGCAGGCTTCTGTGGATGCAAGGGTAAGACACTCCTCCCCTTCACTTTCGCAGGACCTTAAAAGGTCCCGGAGGCTCTCCAGCCTTTTCACATATTCCTGAACCCTTTCTCCCTTCAACTTCTCCATGGCTTTACCCCTGCAGTTTTATCTCAACCCTGCTGTTTTCATCGTATAGGTAGAGCTTACCCTCCTCTTCATCCTTCGTCTTTTTGTGAGAGCCGTCGCAGAAGGGGAACTTTCTGGAGAGCCCGCACTGGCAAAGGTAGTAAGTTTCCTCTCCTGCTTCCAGCTTGTAGGGACCCTTCTCCGTAAGTTTTACGAGCCTTGCCATTTTTGTCCTCCTTGAGCTCTTTCTCAGAAAGTTTAGGGCTTGGGTGGGGGAAAGTCAAGAAGGGTCAAGTTTGTTATATACTATCAACTATGAAATTGAAGAACAACAGCCCAGCCTGCCCTGCGGAGCTTGCCATACAGATACTGAGTGGAAAGTGGAAGCTATACATACTCAAAAATCTTATGGAGGGTAAAAAGAGGTTCTCTCAGCTTCAGAAGTCCATTCCGGGCATAACCCAGAGGATGCTCTCAAAACAGCTCAGAGAACTGGAAGCCTGTGGTCTTGTAAGGAGAACTATATATCCTGTGGTTCCTCCTATGGTGGAATATGAACTAACAGAGATAGGTAAAAGGCTGGAAAGCATCTTTGAAATCATGCATAGGTGGGGCATGGAGTATATGGAAGGGCTTGAAGGAACTTCATCCGCCTGTCTGGAAGGAAGTCAGAGCTCTGACGGAAAGTCTCCGTAAGACTGGAGAAACTCTCTTCGCATTTGTCAACTCCGGAAGCCAGCTCACAATGTCTTTATATACTCCGGGCTCATTGGAAGCCTGTTCACCTTCAGTCCATAGCCCCAGAGGAGGGCGTTGGCTACCGCCGGTGCTGTTGGGGGAAGACCGGGTTCACCCACACCACCCATCTGCCTATTTGAGGTGAGAATGTGCACTTCTATTTGAGGAGCTTCGGACATGGTTAGAAGGGGATAGGTGTGGAAGTTGGTGTTTTCCACACCACCACCTCTGAACCTTACCCCCTCCTTGAGAGCCATGCTCAAACCCATGATAACGGCGCTCTCCACCTGAGAGACCAAGAGGTCCGGGTGCACCACCAGAGGACCAACGTCCATAACAGCCACCACCCTGTGGACCCTTACCTGACCCCTTTTCCTGTCCAGAGAAACCTCTGCCACATGACAGGCATGACTTCCAAAGGAAAAGTGGTAGGCTATACCCAGGGCTTCGCCTTTTTTAGGTCTACCGCCCCAGCCTGCCTTCTCTGCAGCCGTCTTCACCACCCTGTAGGCAACCGGGTTGTCCTTTAAAAGTTTTAGTCTCATTTCCACCGGATCTCTTCTGGCTTCGTAGGCAAGCCTGTCTATTGCGGTTTCTATGCTAAAGGCGTTGTGGGTTGAGCCAACAGACCTCCAGAACCAGAAGCTAACTGGAAGCTCCACATCTACCTTTTCCACGTAAAGGTTTGGTATGGCGTAGAGTATGTTTTCCGCACCTTCCACAGAAGCCTTTCCACCGAGAAGGGGCTGGACTGCTATCTTGAAGCCCAGAGAGCTTATGTTTCCCTCCCTGTCTGCGGACACCCTTATGAGGGTTGCACTGTAGGGTCTGAAGTATCCAGACTTTAGGTCGTCTTCTCTGGTGTATATGAGCTTTACCGGTTTCCCGAGTCTTTTTGATATCTCGAGAGCTTCCGCCACAAACTCCACATTGGCTTTCCTTCCAAAACCTCCACCTAAATAGGTGGTGATTACCCTTATCTTGCTCTCTGGCAGTCCGCTTACCCTCTTGGCAGCTTCCAGAACCCAGGTCTGGGACTGGGTAGGTGCGTAAACAAGGCACTCCTCCTTCTTAACCCAGGCAAGACAGGACATTGGCTCCATGGTAGCATGGTAAAGGTAGGGCTGTATATAAGTTTCCTCCACCTTAAAGGGTGCCCTTTCAAAAATGCTCTGAGGGCTTCCCTTTACCCTTACCACTTCACCCCTTTCTCTTAACTTTTGTCTGAAGTATTTTTCAAAATCCTCATCCTCCCAACCTTTCACAAAACTCTCACTCCACTCTACCTTTAGCCTTTCTCTTCCCTTCTGGCAGGACCAGAAGGATTCTCCGCAGACCGCCACCCCACCTGGTAAGGTTAACACCTCAACCACACCGGGCACCTTTTTGGCTTCCGTAGCTTCCACTCCCATGGGCTTGGCACCGAAGTAGGGGGGTCTTTCCACCACCGCGTAGAGCATGCCCTCCTCAAAGGTATCTATGCCAAAGACCGCCTTACCTTCTACCTTCTCCGGGGCATCCAATCTGGGTGGTGATTTGCCTATGTAGATAAACTCTTTCTCTTCCTTAAGCCTGGGTTTTGGTGGCAGGGGTTCTTTTGCCGCGAGCTCCGCAAACTCTCCATAGGCATACTTTTTTTCACCTGCCAGTATGTAGCCACCCTCCGCCCTGAGCCTTTCCCTTGGCAGGTTCAATTTTTTACTGGCGGAGGAAAGAAGCATTTCTCTCATGGAAGCGCCTGCAAGCCTGAGTATTTCATACATGTTCCTCACGCTGGTGCTACCACCTGTGAGCTGTATGCCCATCTTCAGGTACACATATTGCCTACCCGCGGGCGCGGGTCTTACCCTTACCCTTTCCAGGGAAAGTCCAGCTCTTCCGCAATCAGCATAGGAAGACCGGTGTAAACTCCCTGTCCCATCTCCGACTTGTTGACAAAAACTGTAAGATAGTTGTCCCCTGACAGGTTTATCCAGATGTTTGGTGCGTGCCTTCTGGGCACCTCCTTAGCTCTGAGAATATCATAACCGCCTGAGGTCAGCATCACTGCAAGGGTAAAACCACCCATCTTAAGGAGCTCTCTTCTGGTCATGTTTTAACCTCCTCTTGAGGCGCTTTCCACCGCCCTGACTATCCTGTTGTAGGTGCCACACCTGCAGAGGTGAGAGGAAAGCCTTTCTATTATCTGCTGTCTTGTGGGTCTTGGGTTTTCGAGAAGAAGGGCATAAGCCTCCATCAGTTGACCGGGTTGACAATAACCACACTGGGGAACTTGATGCTCTATCCAAGCCTTCTTCAGTGGATGGTTTGAGGGCACACCCTCTATAGTTATTATGGGCTTATCCACCGCATCCCTGACAGGCAGGATACAGGACCTTACAGCCTTACCTTCCAGAAGCACGGTGCAGGCACCACAGACGCCGATGCCACACCCAAACTTTGTGCCGATGAGCCTGAGCCTCTCTCTTATCACCCAGAGAAGGGGCTCGTCCTCGAAAGCGCTGACTTTGTAAACTTTTCCGTTTATCCTCAGAGAAAAGTCTCTCAACATGGAAGCCTACCTCCAAAATTAGCTTTTACTGGATGTGGCAACCTGCACCTAAAAACCCTATCTCTAAACCCGTATGGGGGATAAAAGACCTCAAATTACTCTTTTTCATAGCAACACCCCCTCTGAAAAAGTATAAGCCTTCATAAGGGTAAGGTCAAGAAAGGTAAAAGGGCTTGAGAGGAAGGTTATCCACAAGGTTACTTTCATACTATAATTCTACCTTTGTGCGGAAGCTCGATGCAACTTTACGACCTTTACAGAGGTAAGGATTACCACATAGTTCCAACCCTTGAAAGGATAGAGAGGGCGGTGGACTACCTCTCTCTAAAACCCACCTACCTGTCCCTGCAGGTGGGCGGAACCAACGGTAAGGGCTCTACCTGCGCCTTTCTTCAGAACATACTCCGGCATCAGGGTTACAGGGTGGGCTGGTTTGTGTCCCCCCATCTTTTTGACGAGAGGGAAAGGTGGAGGGTTGACGGAGAGAAGATTCCTGAGGAAAGGCTTTCTTGGTTGGTGAAAGAACTCAGGAGTATTTTTGAAAAGTTTGGGCTTACTTACTTTGAAGCCTGCACCCTCATAGCCCTGAAGTATTTTGAGGAGGAAAGGGTAGACTTTGCGGTCTTTGAAGTGGGTATGGGTGGTAGGTGGGACGCCACAAAGGTATGTCAACCAGAGGTTTGCATAATAACTAACGTTCAGAGGGACCACACACGATGGCTGGGAAGTGACTGCGAGAGCAGGGCTGTGGAAAAGCTGGGTATTTACAGAGAGGGTAAGCCTCTGGTTCTGGGAAGCATGAGGTATCCTCTATACCCCAAGGCTCTGGAGCTTTGCAGGCAGGAAGACCTTCAGGTGGCAGGCATAGACTTCTTTACCTCCGGAAGGGTGGAGGGTTTAAAAACCTACATGGATTTTTACAGAGACGACCTGCTTGAACTGCAGGGGCTGGAGCTGGGTCTCTGGGGGAGGTATCAGGTGGACAACGCAAGTCTTGCCATAAGGGGAGCGAGTCTTCTGATAAAGCTGGAGGATAAAAGGTTGAGGGAAGCGCTGAGGAACACCAGATGGGAAGGCAGGATGGAGCTCGTAAGAGAAAAACCCCTCCTTCTGTTAGATGGTGCCCACAACCCGGACGGCGTTGCAAGGGTGGTGAGAGAGTTGAAAAAACATATAAGAAGCCTCACTCCTGTCTTTACCGCCCTAAAGGACAAGGAATGGGAGCTATCTCTCCTCTACCTGAGAGAGCTCTCTGACAGGATTTACCTCCTTCCGGTAAAGCATCACAGGGGAGAGGATATGAAAAGGGTTTATGGAAAGGCAAAAGAATACCAATTTAAAGAAGTGCACCTGCTTGAGGATGTGGCTGAGGTTTTTAAACTTGAAGAGGACCTTATAGTGCTCGGCTCTCTGTATCTTATAGGAGAGTTAAAAGAATGGCTTGAGAGGAGAGAAAAACATGAAGGTTAGGTTTGTGGGCAGTTTCTTTCAGGGTTTTCCCAGTGATGGAAGAAAGCATGTGGTTTTTGCGGGCAGGTCAAATGTGGGGAAGTCTTCTCTGATTAACATGCTTGTAGGCAGGAATGTGGCAAGGGTAAGCAAGGAGCCCGGCAGGACAAGGGCGGTAAACTTTTTCCTCCTTGAAGAACACCATACTTACCTTGTGGACCTTCCGGGTTACGGTTTTGCAAAGGTTTCAAAGGAAGAGAGAGAGAGGTGGAGAGAGCTTATAGAGAGATACCTTACAGAATGCGAGAAAGACATAAAGGTGGTTTTTCTTTTAATAGATAGCCTTGTGGGACCAACCGAGCTTGACCTTCAAGCTTTGAGGTGGTTTGAAGCCCTGAAACTACCCAGAAAGGTTATACTCACCAAATGTGACAGGGCAACCCAGAAGGAAATAGGGGAGACACTGAAAAAACTGAAAGAGTTTCACCTGACCCATGCCCTTCTTACCTCCTCAAAGGAGGGCAGAGGGAAAAAGGAGCTTCTGGCTACAGCCCTTTCCAAGGGTTGAGGCTTACCTCTGAAACTTACACCCCGCACCCGAGACGGCAGGTCTACCGTTGCTCCCCTTTCGGGGCCTGGCGGGGTTCAACCCTGTCCCGTTGCGGGGCTTATAAATAAGTATAAACCAGTTCCTGGTGTTACTTTTAAGTTTCTGTCTACCAACCTTAAGCTTTTGAAATCTATTAAATCCATAATTAACAAAGGCTTCGTAAAAGTCTCAGCCCTATCTAACTGAAGTTTTGCATGGATTAAGCCTGTTTCTATCGACCTTATCCATTGATCTCCTGATAAACCCATAGTTAACAAAGTTTCTTTAGAATTCACAGCTCTGTTGAGGTTTTCTCGGGGTAGCTGTTTTCCAACCGTTGATAATCAGGCACCTTGTGAGTGTTTGACAATAGCTCGCTAAAACCCTGCAAAATTTTAGTAAGGTAGATCATAGGAGAAGCTTGACTGTGAGGCATGCGAAGTCTTGGACATAGAGGTTATCATATTTATGGGGATTAACAGGAACAAATCAAAACCTACAATTCTCAAAGCTAAATATTTACTTCAATCTCTCCCTACATTCCTTAAAGCTCTTGTAATCATTTGCCTGTTGGAGACACTGCTTTATGCCTTGCAGTTTCTTTTCTTTTCTTTCCAGCTTTGCTAGTTTTCTTGCCTTAAATTCTTCCCATCTCTGTGTCCTTTCCTCCACCTGAGAAGTAGCAAAAGACACAGCCACAAAGCTTAAAGATAACACCACAGAAGTTATATACTTCATAGCCTTCACCTCCTATTTATTTATTTTATTTTATCTTTACCCGTAAAGATTTTCTCTTCAAACTCCTCTACCTTGTTGTCTTTGTGGTATGCAGTCCTCACAAGCATGCACCGCCCCCCGAAGATATAGGTTCTAACAAAAAATTTTGTATAATAATAGCCATGAAGCTCAAGATAGATAGGGAGGAATTCCTCTCCGCTCTTCAGAAGGCAAAAAATGCCACGGAGAAAAAGTCCGCCCTTCCTATACTCAACAATTTTCTCCTATCCGCAGAGGGAGGAAAGCTAAACCTCAAGGCTACAGACCTTGAGAACTTTCTCTCTCTTACGGTGAGGGCGGATGTGGAGGAAAAGGGGAAAACTGCGGTCAACGCAGACAAGCTCACGGGGGTGATAAAAAGCCTATCCTCCGCCACCGTATACCTTGAACTTAAAGAAGACAAGCTGACGGTGAGCGCAGGTAGAAGCACCTTCAAGCTGACAACCCTTGACTCTGAAGACTTCCCGGAGTTCCCGGAGCCCATAACCTCCGCCGAGTTTCCTGCCTTTGACCTTCTCAAAGCCATAGAAAAAGTGGAGTATGCCATATCAAAGGATGATGCCCGCTATGCCCTTCAGGGGCTTTATGTGCACGAGGTGGATAGTAAAACTCACTTTGTAGGCTCTGATGGGCACAGGCTCGCCCTTTTCCAGAAGGACGCCCCCTTCCCCATTGAACTCCTTATACCCAGAAAGAGCCTGAGAGTGATACAGGGTCTTCTCAAGGACTACCTGGGAGCTGTGAAGTGCGGTAAAGATGAGTCTTTTGCATACTTCTCCGGTGAAGACTGGCAACTTTCGGTCAGGCTTCTGGAAGGTGAGTATCCTGACTACATGGCTGTCATACCCACAAATTTCAACTACGAGGTGCTGGTGCGGATAGAAGAGCTCCTTGAAGCTCTAAAGAGGCTTTCTACCATTGCGGAGTCCTCCGCCTTTCCTGTTAAGCTAACCCTTTCAAACTACACTCTTATCCTTGAGATATCTGACCCCGAATATGGGGAGGGTAGAGACGAGCTTGATGTGGATTATGAAGGTGATGTGCTCGAGATAGGTTTTAACGGCAAGTATCTCATAGAAGCTCTGGATAGCTTTGATGCGGAGAAGGTCTGGATAAAGGTGGTGAACCCGGACAGCGCGGTTGTTATAGAGTCCGATGATAGGGAAAAAGACCCCTATACCTGCGTAGTTATGCCCATGAGGCTCTAAGAACGGGTTTCCTGTTGGCTTCCACTTCTCTTATCCTTTTTGCCGGTGTTTTTCTGGGGGATAACTTTATTTCCTCCGGTTTTTCTCTGGCTAATTGGACAATTTCTCTGAGAGCTTGAGCGAACCTCTGAAGGGTCTGGGGACTCTCCGTCTCTGTAGGCTCTATCATAAGGGCTTCCTTAACCGTAAGGGGGAAGTATACGGTGGGTGCATAAAAGCCTCTATCAAGAAGAGCCTTTGCCACATCCATGGCGTTTACACCTTGCTCCAGAAGGTTCTGGGCGGAGAGCACAAACTCATGCATCCTCGGTGAAGACTCATAAGGGTCCAGGAAAAGACCCTTCAGAAGATGTTTAAGATAGTTGGCGTTGAGCACCGCATACTGGGCAACCTTTTTCAGTTCAGAGCCGTAATGAAGGATGTAGGCAAGAGCTCTCAACATAATACCCGTGTGTCCGTAAAAGGCAAGAAGCTTGCCCACGCTCTTTGGTCTATCCCATTCAAGTCTATAGCTTCCTTCTTTCTGAACCACAAGGGGGACGGGAAGGTAAGGTTCAAGCCTTCTGGATACGCCCACCGCGCCACCGCCAGGACCTCCACCCCCATGGGGTGTGGAGAAGGTTTTATGGAGGTTAAAATGCATCACGTCCACACCCCACTGACCGGGTCTTGCAAGACCCACAAGGGCGTTCATGTTAGCACCATCCATGTAGAGAATAGCATCCTTCTCATGCAGAGCATCCGCTATAGCCTTTATTTTCCTCTCGAAGATGCCAAGAGTGTTGGGGTTTGTTATCATAAGACAGGCTACTTCATCGGTCAGCTTCTTCTGAAAGTCTTCCCAGTCCAGCTCACCTTCCTGATTACTCCTTACCGTTACCACCTCAAAACCACACAGGCTTGCGGTAGCAGGGTTAGTGCCGTGGGAGGTATCCGGCACAAGCACCTTTCTTTTGTGGGTGTTGCCTCTGTCTCTGTGGTAGGCGAGGGTCATCAGAAGACCGAGAAGCTCGCCCTGTGCACCTGCGGCAGGCTGAAGGGAAACGCCCTCAAAGCCACCTATCTCCTTCAGAAGTTCACCCAGCTCGTGCATAAGTCTGAGAGTTCCCTGAGCCTGTTCTTCCATCATAGGATGGATGTCTCTAAATTCCTCAAGACCTGCAAGCTCCTCGTTTATCCGTGGGTTGTATTTCATGGTGCAGGAGCCGAGGGGAACCATGGTGGTATCTACGGCATAGTTAAGCTGGGAGAGCTTGGTGTAGTGCCTGACCACATCAAGCTCAGATACCTCGGGAAACCTGAGCTCTTCTCTGAAGTAATCTCCCAGGTATGAACTCGGGTCAACCCTTTCCACATCAAGCTCTGGAAGCCTGTAACCTCTTCTGCCTTTCGAGGAAAGTTCAAAGATAAGCACGGAGAAATTATAGCCCTAACCCGAGCTCATAGCAAGTTTTCGCCCGCTTTTGCCCCTTTGCAGAAAAGCAACATGGGTTATAATAACCGAGGCATGAAGGTAAGAGTTCTTATACTGCCAAGAAGGGGTCTACTTGACCCGGAAGGTAGAGCGGTAAGGGAGATGCTAAGGGACGAGGGCTTTCCTATAAAGGAGGTAAAGGTGGGTAAAGTAGTGGAGCTGGAGGTGGAGGAGGGCGCGGATGTGAGGCTAATAGCGGAGAAGTATCTTGTTAACCCCCTTGTGGAGGAGTATGTCATAGAATGAAGTTTGGGGTCTGCGTGTTTCCCGGTTCCAACTGCGACTATGATACCTATTATGTGATAAGAGACCTGCTTGGTCAGGAGGTCAGGTTTGTGGACCATAACACGCGCAGCCTTGATGGTTTTGACTGCGTGGTTATACCCGGTGGTTTTTCTTTTGGTGACTATCTGAGAGCTGGTGTTCTTGCCAGCAAGACGCCTCTGGGTCATGCTATCGTGGACTTTGCAGAAAATGGGAGGCTTGTCCTTGGCATATGTAACGGTTTTCAGGTTCTTACCGAACTGCACCTGCTCCCCGGTGCTCTTTTGAGGAACGAGGGTATGAACTTCCTCTGCAGAGATGTCTATCTGAGAGTAGAAAACAACAGCCTACCCTTCACGCGCAGCTTTGAGAAAGGTGAAGTTATAAGGTTGCCCATAGCTCATGGGGAGGGCAGGTATTACATAGAGGAAGAGGAGCTCAGGAAAATGGAAGAGGGTGGTCAGGTAGTTCTGAGATACTGCGACCGTGAGGGCAATGTGAACCCGACTTCCAACCCAAACGGCTCGGTGGGTAACATAGCGGGTGTTTGCAACCGGAGTGGAAACGTCTTCGGTCTTATGCCCCATCCCGAAAGAGCCTGTGAGGACCTGCTGGGCTATAGGGATGGTATAATCCTCTGGCATTCTCTTATAGCTTAAGGCTATAATTTAAACATGAGATTTTCCAACGAAATTAAGGTGGGTTTCCTTGTTATTCTTTTTTCTCTTGGCTTTGCCTTTCTCATACTCACCTTTGGAGAAGTGCCCTTTTTCAAACCTGCGGTAAAAACATACAGGGTTTACTTTGACAATGTGGCTGGTCTGAGTGTGGGTGCGGAGGTAAGGGTGGCGGGTATAAAAAGCGGTAAGGTCAGGTCCGTCTCGCTGAAGGAAGGCAGGGTGGAGGTTCTCTTTGAGCTTGATAAGGATGTAGCTCTCTACAGGGATGCACAGGCAGAGATAGGGACCCTCGGTCTTATGGGCGACAAGTATCTGAACCTGTATCCGGGAAGCCCTCAGTCGGGGCTTTTGGAAGAGGGTGGCACGGTCCAGAAATCCCTTGGCTATGCGGATACGGACAGGCTGGTAAAAGAGATGACCAACGCCTCTGAAAGTATGAAGCTTATGGTGGAGTCCTTCCAGCTCATACTCTCGGAGAATAGGGAGGACATAAGGAAGGTGGTGCAGAACCTTGAAGCTCTCAGCCACAACCTTAACCTCATCGCTCTGGAAAACAGGGAAAGCCTAAAGGGTGCCCTGCATAACATAAACCTGCTGGCTTACAACCTCAACCGGACTCTTCCCCAAACGGTGGAGAGCATGGACAGGCTCGCCAGAAACCTGGACCGCCTGGCGGTGGAAAACAGGCAGGATATAAGGGAGACGGTAACAAACCTAAGAGAGCTCAGCCAGGAGCTCAAGACAACCCTTCCCGAGCTCACCAGAAACCTTAAGGAGCTCTCTCAAAACCTTAACGCCCTTCTGCTGGAAAACCGGCAAGATATAAGGAGCACCGCAGGAAACCTCTCCGAGCTTACGAAGAACCTGAAGGAAGGCTCTGAAAGGCTAAACCGTATAATGGCACATATAGAAAGGGGGGAAGGCACTCTCGGCAAGCTCATAAAGGACGAAGAGCTCTACAGGAACATATCCTCGGGGACCAAAGTTCTTGTGAAGGCAGGAGAAGTAGCGGATAAAACAAGCCTTCATATAGGCTTTAGGGGCGAGCTCTACAGGGGTGGTGACTCAAAGGGTGTGATGACGGTAAGGCTTCAGCCTGATAGAGAGAAGTATTACCTTCTTGAGGTTGTGGGAGATTCAAGAGGGAGGGTCTACAAGGAAGAAATTTCTGCCAACCAGTGGTTGGTAAAGAGAGAGTTCAAGCCTGAGCTTACACTGCAGTATGCCAGAGTTTTCCCCTTCTTCTCGGGCACCGAGCTGGTGCTCAGAGGTGGCTTAAAGGAATCCACAGGCGGTGTGGGTGCGGACCTTATATTCTCCGAAAGGCTTACCATGACCTCTGACCTCTGGGATTTTGGAAGACGGGACAGACCACAGGATAAGGACCTCAAACCAAACCTTCAGGTGGGTATCAACTACAGAGTAAGGGGTCCTCTCTATGCCAGGTTTGGTGGTGACGACCTTCTCAATTCAAAGCTGAGGGGTGCTTTTGGGGGTGTGGGGCTCATGTTTACCGATAATGACCTGAAATACCTTTTAGGTGGCTTCAGATTTTCCTTGCCTTGATTTAAGTTGAGATAAATTTAAGGATTAGAACCATGTATGAGGAGCACATTTATAAACTTTACAGAGTGAACCTGAACCTGAAGGAAGGTGAAAGGCTCCTGCTTCTTTCAGACAGGGAAAAGGAATACCTTCTGGAGCTCATGGAAGAGTTTCTGGCTGTAGCGCAGGGCATGGTAAAGGAAGTTAAGTGGCTTCTTTATCCCTCTCTTGGCTCTCACGGTAAAGAACCGCCGGAAGAAGCCTGGAGGCTTGCCTTGGAATAAAGGGCGGTTCAAAAACTGAAGGATATGGGGCTTTTTGAAAGGATTATCCACAAAGAGGACTACCCGGTGGTGAGGTTCTTCAGGCTTTGAAGGAGGAAGCGGAGGGTATCCCCCATGCGGTGGTAGCCTTTAGCTACGGATCCACTGACCCACACCTTTTTCAGGAAAGCTCTTACGGAAGGTTTTGGCAGTAGATATGCAAGCATGCCCCCTTCTTGGAAGCCGGAGATGTTTGTCCTATGGATGTGGACTGGAACTATGTGGCGAGCCTGAGCACCGAGGCGGGTGCAATATACTCTCTCTTGGAAGCCCAGTGGTGGCATGTAAGGGCGGAGGGCACAGACCTGGGAGTTTTCTCTGGAAGGAAGAGCTGGTGTGGCGGACACGGGCTTGTTGCATCAGAAAGGTCAGTATGGAAACCTGCCCGCAGGTGAAGTTTTCATAGCCCCCTTGAAGGTTCAGCTTTTGGTAAGCTGACATTGACCTATGGTCCGGACAGGAAGCTTAGCAGACCCCTGACACTGAAGTTCAGAAAGGGCTCGGTGGAAGAGATTGAAGGTTTTGAGCCCTACAGACAATATCTTGAAGAGACTTTTAAGAGATACGAGGGGAGACCACTATCGCGGAGTTTGGTGTGGGAACAAACCCGAAGGCAAGAAGACCCGATAATGTGCTGGAGGCGGAGAAGATACTGGGCACAGTGCACATAGCCATAGGGGATAACCACTCTTTCGGTGGTATAAACAAGGTGCCCTT
>JBCNVH010000074.1:0-8657 GCA_039630295.1 Aquificaceae bacterium
TACTTCAGGGGTGCAAGGATAGGTATACACACCCACAACGATTCGGACACAGGTGTGGCAAACTCTCTCATGGCGGTGCTTGCAGGTGCCAGACAGGTGCACGGCACCATAAACGGTATAGGTGAAAGGACGGGCAACGCCAACCTCTGCTCCATAATTCCTAACCTTCAGTTAAAGATGGGTTTTGAAGCTGTGCGGGAGGAAAGTCTGAAAAGGCTTACCGAGTTGAGCCACTTCATATCCGAGATATCCAACATGCCTCTACCCAAGAACATGCCCTATGTGGGTGAAAGTGCCTTTGCCCACAAGGCGGGCGTGCACGCCTCTGCGGTAATGAAGCACTCGAGCACCTACGAACACATAGACCCTTCACTGGTAGGCAACAGGCGCAAGGTAACCGTATCTGACCTCTCCGGTAGGAGTAACATAGTCTACAAGCTGGCGGAGATCGGCATTCAGGTGGATGAAAAGTCTCCGGAGGTGATAAGGCTGGTGGAAAAGATAAAGGAGCTTGAGAAGGAGGGTTACCACTTTGAGGCGGCGGAAGCCTCCTTTGAGCTCCTGTGCAAAAGGCACTTCGGTCTGGTTAGAGACTATTTTGAACTGGATGCCTACAGGGTACTCATTGCCAAGAGGAGCGGTGACCACCTGCCCGTTTCTGAGGCAACTGTCCGGCTATCAGTGGAAGAGGTAAAACAGCACACGGCCGCCCTCGGTAACGGTCCGGTGAGCGCCCTTGACAGAGCTCTGAGAAAGGCTTTAGAGGAGTTCTACCCAAACCTCAAAGAGGTCCAGCTTATAGACTACAAGGTGAGGATAGTGAACGAATCCGAAGGGACGAGGGCTAAGGTAAGGGTTCTTATTGAGTCCACCGACGGAAACAGGAAGTGGGGCACGGTGGGTGTATCCGAAAACATCATAGAAGCCTCCTGGATAGCCCTTACTGACAGTCTGATTTACAAGCTCCACAAGGATGAGGAAGAGGGTATAATTTAAGCTATGAAAAGGCTGCTCTTTCTCCTGCCCTTCCTTTTATCTCTGGGAGAACCCATAAAGGACCAGAAACTTAAGGTAGAGCTGGAAGACAAAAGCGGTCTTAAACACAGCCTCAGAGGTCTCGTATGCGGTGGTAAGGCTTTTCTCAGGGTCAGAGAGGGTAACGTGGACTACTCTCTGGATTTTTCCTCTGTCAAAAGCCTGGAGGTTATCGGACAGGAAGGACAGCAGATAAGGGTAAGAATATCTTTCAAAAACAGAGCTCCAAAGGAATATACTTTACCTGCGGACACTTACTGCAAGGGGAACTCTCAGGTGGGAGAAGCAGGCTTTTATGTAAAGGATGTTAAGACTATATTTATCAATTTGGAGGAAAGGTAAGTATGAAGAAGTTCAAACTAATTAGTCTTTTGCTGGCAACTTTCCTGATAGGTTTTTTCCTCGGTGAGGCGGGTGCCTCTCAGGGCAACAGGCAGGAGGACGACTATAAATACTTCAGGCTCTTCACCGATGTCTTCAGAACGGTAAAAGAAAACTATGTGGGCGAGGCAAACACGAGGGAGCTTATATACGGAGCTCTCAACGGAATGATGAAGTCTCTTGACCCTTTCTCTTCCTTCTTTACACCGGAGCAATACAGAGATTTTAAGCAAGAGACGGAGGGAGAGTTCGGTGGCGTGGGTATAGAGATAGGGATGGATAAGGGAAGACCTGTGGTCATATCACCCATAGAAGGGACACCAGCCTTCAGAGCGGGTATAAGGTCTGGAGATGTGATAGTGGAGATAAACGGCGAGGATACCACCAACATGACCCTTATCGATGTGGTTAGGAAGATAAGGGGCAAGCCCGGCACAAAGGTAACCCTCACAATCATGAGGAAGGGAGCTGACAAACCATTCAAGGTTGAACTGGAAAGAGCTCTGATAAAGGTGGAGAGCGTAAAGTGGACCAGGATTGAGGACTTAGGCTACGTAAGGCTTTCCCAGTTTACCGAGGGTGCGGGCAAGGAAGTGGAAAAAGCTATAAAGAGCCTCACCTCACAGGGTATAAGAGGGCTGATCCTGGACCTTCGCAACGACCCGGGGGGGCTTCTGACAGAAGCGATAAATGTGTCGGAGCTCTTCCTAAAAGAGGGTAAGCTGATAGTTTACACAAAAACCAAAAAGGGTGAGGTAAACAGATACTTCTCAAGGAGGAAGCAGGCTCTTCCGGAGAACCTACCCCTTGTGGTTCTCATAAACAGAGGCTCTGCCAGCGCCTCCGAGATAGTTGCAGGCGCCCTTCAGGACCACAAAAGAGCCCTCCTTGTGGGTGAAAAAAGCTTTGGTAAAGCCTCGGTGCAGAACATAATACCCCTAGAGGACGGCTCCGCCATCAAGCTCACCGTAGCCCACTACTACACGCCTCTTGGAAGACTTATAGATAAGAAGGGTATACAGCCGGATGTGGAGGTCAGGATGAGGGAAGAGGAAGAGGAGAAACTGCAGGAGTTCATCAGACAGAGGAGACTTCAGGGTGCGGCGGGTCTGCTTCTGGAGCCCTCACTTGACCCACAGCTCCGCAAGGCTATGGAAATCCTTAAGACAGACCATAAAGGTTATGCACACACTGTCCGTTGAAACTTCCTGCGATGAGACAGCTCTCTGCATATACTCGGATGAGAAGGGAGTTATAGGAGATGTGCTCCTTTCTCAGGCAAAGGTGCACTTCCCCCACGGTGGGGTGGTGCCCGAGCTCTCCGCCAGAGAGCATACGAGAAACATACTCCCTCTTCTGGATAAGCTCTTAAAGGATACAGGCTTTGACCTCAGAAATCTGGACTTCATATCCTTTACCCTAACACCGGGGCTTATACTCTCGCTTGTTGTTGGTGTGAGCTTTGCCAAGTCTCTTGCCTACCACCTCCGTAAACCCTTAGTTCCCGTGCATCACCTTGAGGGGCATATCTACTCGGTATTTCTCCAAAAGCCGGTGGAATACCCCTTCCTCGCCCTCATAGTCTCCGGCGGACATACGGACCTCTATCTCGTGGAGGGCTTTGGTAGTTATACCTTTCTGGGTGGCACTCTGGACGATGCGGTGGGTGAGAGCTACGACAAAGTGGCAAAGCTGATGTCCCTCGGCTACCCTGGCGGTCCAATTGTGGACCAACTGGCAGGTAAGGGCAGACCCCTTTACAACCTCCCAAGACCCATGTATGAGGAAGATACCCTACACATGTCTTTCAGCGGTCTTAAAACTGCGGTAAAGAGGGTGGTGGAGGGTGGGAACTATTCAAAGGAAGACCTCTCCGCCTCCTTTCAGAACGCGGTCCTGTCCGTATTAGAGAAAAAAGCCCTTCTCGCCATGGAAAAGACCGGTGTGAGAAGGCTGGTGGTTGTAGGTGGTGTATCCGCCAACTCAGAGCTCAGGAAGAGGTTTCACGAGCTCTCAGAAAAGCTTGGCTTTGAACTGCACATACCTCCTCCCAGACTTTCCACGGACAACGCCCAGATGATAGCCTACGCAGGCATGGAAAGGTTCAAAAGAGGCATAACCGCTCCCGAAGATATAAACCCGGAGCCCAACATACCCCTGGAGGTCTTTGGAAAGATATGGAGCCTGTAAGAGGTAGGCATTATAATCAAAAACATGCTGGGTGAGAGGATGGTAAAGTTTTGTGGAGCTCTGGGGGCATGAAAGGACAACCTATAACTTTCATGCTTACAGACATGGGCAACCACCGCATGTAGCTGATAGATGAAGCATACACCCTGATAGGTGGAGGTTTGTGAGATGAGAAAAATTTTCCTTTATATGTTCCTTCTCCTACCTTCCTTACTCTTCTCCGCAGAAGCCATACCCTTCCTTAAACCCTCCTTCCTGAACCTTAAGGAAGATTTTGAAGAGGCAAGGAGGGAAAAGAAGTTTCTCTTCCTGATGTTCCACCAGGAAGGCTGTCCCTTCTGCGATAAGATGAGGAGGGTAACCTTTCAGGACAGAAGGGTTCAGGAGTATTTCACAAAACACTTTTACATGCTGGAGATAGACATAAGGGGTTCTAACGAGGTGGTTGACCTTGAGGGTAAGAAGCATACAGAAAGGCAGTTTTCTCTTAAACACGGCGTAAGGCTTACCCCTGTTTTCCTATTCTTTGATCAGGAAGGGAAGGTGGTGGCTAAGGTTCCCGGATATATAGAGCCCCAGGAGTTTATCCTGCTGGGGAGATATGTGGTGGAAGGGCACTACAGAAGCAAAAACCCGGTGCAGTTTCTCCGAGAGAACAAGGGCAGATGAGATACCTCTTCCTTCTATTTTTCCTCAGTCTATCCTTTGGACAGGATGTGCTCCTCCTTGACCCAAGAAAGGTTTACGAGCTTGCCCTCAGGAACAACAAGGAACTTCAAAAGCTGGAACACCAGATAAGAGCTCTGGAGATAGACTATCAGCTTGCCCAGAAATATTATCTCCCTGTGGTGTATGCAGGTGCTTCTCTTCTTTATGACATGGATGGGAGGAGCATAAAAACCGGAGGAAGTCTTAACTGATTATAGGCACCCTTTATGAGTTTCAGAGAACAAGGTCAAGGATAGAGCTTTCAAGGATAAGGAAAGACATAGCTCACATAATGCTTCGGCAATTGCACAGAGACCTTCAGCTGAAGATTCTCAAGCTCTTCTCGGATGCTCACCTTTACAGGAAACTGGCAGAGGTAAAGAGAGAGGAAATGGCTATAGCCTATGTGCGTTTTGACAGGGCGAGAGAAAGAAAAGACCTGGGACTCGCCACAGAACATGAGGTCCTGAGGCTTGAGAGCCTTTACAGAGAAAAGAGAAGCGAGCTCCTACAGGCACAGCACCTTTACAACCACACCCTGCTTGAAGTAAAAAATCTTGCAGGAGTCCCCTATGAGACTTTCATACAACTTCAGGAGCTGAATTTTAGAGAACCTGAGAGGCAAGTGCTGGACTTTTCCCAGCTCAGAGAGGAGGTCCTGAAAGAAAACTCCGGGTTAAAAATCAAGGATAGGGAAATCAGGATGTATGAGGAGGATATAAAGCTGGCAAGGCAGGTGGTGATGCCAAAGGTAAATCTCAGGATATCCACCGATAGGAGCGGGCTTGAGCTTTCCACACCTATTTACGACGCAGGAAGAGGCTACAAAATTGACTATCTTCTCTCCTTCAAAAGGTCCGCACAGTCAGAGAGAGAAAACCTTGAGCAAAGCCTGAAGCTGATATCTCTCTCCGCACCCTACGAATGGGAATTTCTCAGGGCAAAGCTTGTGGAAGCTTACACCAAAGACAGGTTTGCGGAGGAGAACCTTACCCTCAGAAGGTCAGAATATGAGCTGGAACTTGCCTTTGATTTAGGATACGCAATGGCGGAGAAGAGCGAAGCGGAAAGACAGCTAATGGAAGCCCGCTACAGGCTATTGCTCTTCTGGGCAAGGCTTTTTACCCTTGCTGGTAGAGAGCCTTTCACCCTTTTGGAGTAATATATTCTTAGATGGAGGTAATATGGGCGAGATCTCTCTGTTCATAGCTTTCACCGCAGGCTTGCTTTCCTTTCTCTCCCCCTGCGTGCTTCCTATAATACCGGGTTACCTATCCTACCTGTCGGGCGTGGGTTCGCAGGAAGCAAGAGAGGAAAGGGGTTTCAACAGAAAAACCTTTTTGGCTTCTTTTCTCTTTGTTATCGGCTTTTCTCTGGTCTTTACCCTTATGGGAGCCACAGCTACCGGCGTGGGCGGTCTCTTTAGAGAGTATCAGGACCAGATAGCAAAGGTTGGGGGTGGGCTCGTAGTTTTCTTCGGTCTTCATTTTGCAGGCGTTATGCTAAGACCCAGTTTCCTTAAAGAGCTCGTAGGTGTAGCCTCTTTTCTCCTTGCCCTTTTCTTCCTTGGTGTCCTACCTCAAAGGTTCCTTTTTGACCTGCTGGGTGTTATCCTTTTGGTTGCCTTTCTTTACCTTTTTAACCTTCATGAGGTGCTCTACAGACAGATGAGGAAGGAGTTGAAGGGAAGCCTCTCCGGCTTTGGTGCCTTTCTCGTGGGTATGCTCTTTGCCTTTGGATGGAGCCCCTGTATAGGTCCCGTTCTGGGCTCCATACTCCTTTACGCAAGTCAGCAGGAAACTGCCCTTCAAGGCGCCGGTCTTCTTTTTGCCTACTCTCTCGGTCTGGGTATACCCTTTCTTATAGCGGGCGGTTTGCTCTCCGCCTTTCTCAGTTTTGTCCGTAGCTTCGGAAGGTTCTTCGGGCTCGTGGAAGTGGTAGGTGGTCTACTTCTGGTTATACTGGGTGTTCTTCTCACCACCGGTAAGCTGGCGGAGATATCCCTACTGCTTGGAGGTTAGAGAACTTGGAAGTTCTTCTGTTAGATTACCACATGGGTAACCTGAGAAGTGTCTCGAAGGCTCTTGAGAAGGTTGGTTTTAATGTAACCGTGAGTTCGGACCCGGAGGCGGTCAAGAGGGCTTATGTTCTTGTCCTTCCCGGGGTGGGTGCTTTCAGAGATGCTATGGAAAACCTGCGGAGGATGGGTCTTCTTAAGGAGATACTAAGACACATAGAAAGGGGAAAACCCTACATGGGTATATGCCTCGGGCTTCAGCTCCTCTTTGAAAGAAGCTACGAGTTTGGAAAAACGGAGGGCTTTGGCGTTCTCCCTGGCGAGGTGGTGCTTTTACCGCCAAATCTGAAGGTTCCCCACATAGGCTGGAACCAGCTGTGGATAAAAAAGCCTTCTGACCTTCTGGAGGGTATAAGGCACGGTGAATACTTCTACTTTGTTCACTCCTACCATGCGGTGCCAAAGAGGCAAGATGTGGTTCTCACTACAACCGACTATGGCGTGGACTTTGTCTCTTCCTTAGAATACGAAAACCTGTTTGCGGTGCAGTTCCACCCAGAAAAGAGCCAGAGGGCTGGGCTTAAACTACTTCAGAACTTCAGGAGAAGGCTCTATGGCTAAACTCTGCATAGCTCTGGATACAAACCTCCCTCAGGCACTTGAGCTACTGAGTTCTCTGAAGGGATACCCTCTGGTCTTTAAAGTGGGATACAAGCTCTTCATAAGCCACCACCGGACCATAACGGACAGGGTAAAGGAAAAGGGCTTTGAGCTTTTTCTTGACCTGAAACTTCATGACATACCCAACACGGTAAGAGAAGGGGTGCTCTCTGCCAGAGACTTAGGTGCGGATTACCTTACCCTCCACATAAGCTCGGGGAAAGAAGCGCTAAGACAGGCGGTGGAGGTGAAGGGTAAGCTCAAGCTTTTGGGTGTTAGCCTTCTCACCAGTTTGGGAGAGGAAGACATGAGAGATTTGGGCGTGTGCGAGGAAAGAGAAAAACATGTTTTGAAGCTTGCTAAGCTTGCCCTTGAGTCCGGTTTTGAGGGTATAGTGTGCTCGGGAAAGGAGGTCAGGCTTTTGAGGGAAGGGCTTGAAAAACCCTTTATGGCGGTGGTGCCTGGCATAAGGCTCGAGGGAGAGCCTGCAGAAGACCAGAAAAGGGTGGTAAGTCTTGAAGAGGCTTTGCAGGCAGGAGCGGACATGGTGGTAATGGGGAGGAGTATACTGAAGGCGGAGAACCCCATAAAGAGGGTGGAGGAACTTCTTTTCAGGATTACATAATGGACCTGAGAGCTTCCTCTCTTTGAAGGCAGGTGGCACAGATACCGCAGGGTGGTTCAACACCCATATAGCAGGAGTAGGTCTTCTCAAAAGGGACACCCAGCTCTTTCCCCAACCTTGCTATGTCCACCTTGCTCATGCCAAGAAAGGGTGCGTAGAGGTGTATTCTTCTCCTTGTTTTTGTCACAAGGGCTGAGCCTGCGTTAATGGCGGACTCCATGGCAGTGATAAACTCCACCCTACAGTCCGGGTAGGGGGTGTCAAGGGCATGCACCCCTATGGCTATGTGGTCTATATAGTAAGCATCCGCAAAAGAAGCCGCTATTGCCAGAAATACCAAGTTTCTCATAGGCACGTTGGTGACAGGCACCTCCTGGGTGTAAACTCCAGATGGCACCTCTGGACCCCCTTCCAGAAGGGCTGAACCCTTTATAAACCTGTAGTGAGGAACTTCCACGATGATGTGTTCTTTCACCCCTGCAAGCCCTGCAAGTTCTCTTGCATACTTTAGTTCTACCCTGTGTCTCTGCCCGTAGTCAAATGAAAGGGCGTAAACTTCTTCAAACTCTTTCCTACAGAGCCACAGAAGCGTGGCGCTATCCATTCCACCAGATAACAAGACTATAACCCTTTTCATGGCAACATGCCGGAGGCGGGAGTCGAACCCGCACGCCCTCTCGGGCGGGGGATTTTGAATCCCCTGCGTCTGCCAGTTCCGCCACTCCGGCTCAATGATAAAATTATATCCCAACGCTTACAGATGAAAGTCTTCGTCTCTGGAGGTGGCACCGGCGGTCACTTTTTCCCCGCACTTGCACTTCTTGAGTGTATTCTTGAAAAAAACATAGAGTCTCTTTTTGTGGGTTCTAAAAGAGGCATAGAGCACAAACTTAAAGAAAAGATACCGGTGGAAAGCCTTTTCCTTCCTTCACATCCTTTTATGGGCAGGAGCATAAGGGAGAAGTTTCTGGCGGTTTACAAAAACCTTCTGAGCCTTTTAGAGCTCCTTGGAAAAGTTAAAAAGGAAACGGCAGGTGTGGT
>JBCNVH010000075.1:0-6238 GCA_039630295.1 Aquificaceae bacterium
AAGCCCGTCCACCGCCCTCTGGGCGGTAGCAAGAAGGTCTATCTTCTTACCCCTCCGCTTGGTGTAGGTGGCGGTCATGAGCACTTTTGCCTTGGCATCCTCTATTCTGAGCCTGAGAGCCCCCTCGCTGAAGCCTGCAAAGACCACACTATGTATGGCACCTATTCGGGCACAGGCTAACATACAAGCTATGGCTTCTATGGTGTTGGGCATGTATATGGATACCCTGTCACCCTTTTTCACACCTAAGGACTTGAGCCCGCTGGCTATGCGGTTTACCAGCTCCAGAAGCTCGCCATAAGTGATTTTTTTCTCTCTGTTGTCCTCGTCCACGAATATATAGGCTACCCGGTTCCTCTTGCCCCCTTTCACATGTCTGTCCAGACAGTTATAGGTAATGTTGGTCTTGGCGTTAAGGAACCACTTGGCATAAGGGTAGTTCCACTCGAGAACTTTGTCCCACCTTTTGAACCAGTGGAGCTCATCCGCCACCTTCGCCCAGAAGGCTTCCCTGTCCCTGAGGGATTCTTCGTAAAGGCTCTCATAATCCTTGACCCATGTCCTTTCCAGTATGTAGGCTGGCGGTTGATATTTCTCCTCCACCTTAAGATGAACTTCCTCTCTTACCTCCATGTTAGACCTCCTCATTGAGTTTACAGATAAGTATAACTCAAATCCCCCAAAATAGCTTTTAAAAAGCTGCTTCAGGGTTTTAATCTTTGTCTTTCTCTATAAAAACCTGCGATTTTTATCATATACTTTTAAAAAATCGGTATAAAAATATGCTAAAAAATCTATGTTCTTGACATGCTGTAAAAAACCTGTAAAATAAATCACAAACTTATAAAGGAGGTAAGACCATGCTGTCAAAAGAGAAACTGGAAAGCTACTGGCGAGAGAACCGAAGCCTCATGTTTCTTGTTCTCCTCATATGGGCCCTCGTTTCCTATGGGGCCGCACTCATATCAGGTTTTCTCAACAAGATAGTTATATTTGGCTTTCCTCTGGGTTATTACATGGGTGCTCAGGGGGCTTTGATTGTTTTTCTTCTTCTTATTATCCTTTATGCTAAAAGCATGGATAAGGTTGATAGAAAATACGGAGTAGAGGAGGAGTGAAATGGTAGACAGGAACTTTGCAGAGAGGCTCAGAAAGGTATATTCCATTTACACAGGCGGTCTTATACTTCTTCTCATACTTCTTTACATAGGTGAAAGAGCCTTTGGACTATCACCCACCTTTATAGGGTATGTCTTTCTCTTTGGAACAATAGCGGTATATGCGGCTATAGGTGTCATATCCAGAACCGGTCAGGTGGCGGAATACTATGTGGCAGGTAGAAGAGTGCCCGCGGTTTTTAACGGTATGGCGACAGCCGCAGACTGGATGTCCGCCGCTTCTTTCATAGGTATGGCAGGCGCCCTTGCCCTCCAGGGATACAATGGTCTTGCTTTTATCATGGGCTGGACCGGTGGATATGTGCTTCTCGGCGTTCTCATAGCTCCCTATCTGAGGAAGTTTGGTGCTTACACCATCCCGGACTTCCTGGACGCAAGGTATGGCGGTAAGCTCCCAAGGTTTGTCGGTATAGTGGCAACCCTTATCGTCTCCTTCACCTATCTTGTCGCTCAGATAACAGGTGTAGGCATCATTGCAAGCAGACTTCTGGGACTGCCTTACGAGGTGGGTGTCTTTGTAGGTCTTGCGGGTATACTGGTCTGCTCTTTTCTCGGGGGTATGAAGGCGGTAACCTGGACACAGGTCGCCCAGTATATAGTCCTTATCATCGCCTACCTCATACCTGTCACCGTGCTATCCTACAAATACACGAACAATCCTATATCTCAGCTCTCCTATGGCTTTGCTCTGCAGGGTGTGGAGCAGAAGTTTGCTCAACTCAAAGAAGACCCCAAGGAAAAGGAGGTAAGGGAAATACATAAGAAGAGAGCGGAAGACTTGAAGGCAAAGATTGCCGCCCTTCCTCAGAGCTGGGAACAGGGCAAGAGGGAGCTGGAGGAAAAACTAAAGGCTATGCCTGCGGATGACCCAAAGAGGGCGGAGGTGGAAAAGCAGCTGAAGGATTATCCAAAATCTCCGCAGGAGGCAAAGGAAAAGTGGACTGACGCCATGAAGAAGGCTAATGATGCCGCCAAGCCACCCAGGTCCTACACCGCACCACCTGCGGACGCCAAAGGTATGGCTAACTTCCTCGCTCTCATGCTCATGCTTATGCTTGGGACTGCGGGGCTTCCCCACGTTATCATGAGGTTCTACACCACACCCACAGTCAGAGAGGCGAGAACCTCTGCAGGATGGGCACTGTTCTTTATACTTCTTCTTTATATAACTGCGCCCGCCTACGCAGCCTTTGGAAGATATGAGATGCTCAATCTGGTGGGTAAAGCCTTCAATGAACTGCCCGACTGGGTCCAGAAGTGGGCAAAGGTAAACCTGATAACTATAAAGGACCTTAATGGTGACGGCATCGTGCAGTTTGCAGAGATATCCATACACCCGGACATGGTGGTGCTGGCAACCCCGGAGATTGCAGGTCTTCCCTATGTGATAGCGGGTTTTGTGGCAGCAGGAGGTCTTGCGGCAGCCCTTTCCACTGCGGATGGACTTCTGATTACCATATCCAACGCCATATCCCACGACCTTTATTACAAGATGATTAACCCCAATCTTTCCCCCTCTACACGCGTTAAAATCGGAAAAGCTCTTCTGCTTGTGGTTGCCCTTCTGGGTGCTTATGTGGCAAAGTTCAAACTCGCCATAATAGTGGAACTCGTCGCCTGGGCTTTCTCTCTTGCAGCAGCATCCCTTTTCCCTGCGCTGGTGCTTGGCATATGGGACAAGAGAATGAACAAGTATGGTGCAATAGCGGGCATGGTGGTGGGTCTTACCGCTACCATTGTTTACCTTTATCTGAGCAGGTTTAAGGGTGTGGAGCTCTTTGGTATAAAGCCTATAGCCTCCGGTATCTTCGGCATGCCCCTTAACTTTATAGTTGCCCTTGTGGTTTCAAGGCTCACACCCGCACCACCTGAAAAGCTTCAGGAGTTTGTGGACCACATACGCTATCCAAAAGGTGCAATAAGGGCAGGTGCGGAGGAGTGACGGAGACCTTTCTTAATTACACCTTTGCCTTTTACATGTGGCTCGTCCTGGGACGAGCCGCCCTTTCCTTCTTTACCACAGACAGGAAAAACTTCTTCTATAACATGCTATATCTGCCAACCGAACCAGTCTACAGGTTCTACAGAAGGCTTTTGCCCTGCTGTCACACTTTAGCCATAATCCTTACCCTTCTTTTTCTCAGGTATGCGGTTGTAAAATTGTTCTGATGCTGGATGCGGAGAGGTTCCTCTCGGAGATAGAACCCTTCAACCAGTTAAGTAGAAGGGAGGTCCAGAGGGTAGCTCACAACCTGATGGTTGAATACTACAAAAAGGGAGAAGTGGTTTTTGAGGAGGGTTCAAAGCCTCTGGACTTTCTTTACATACTCAGGAGCGGTGGCGTGGTGCTTGAGAGGGGAGGGGAGGTAGTGGAGTATTTGCACGAAGGTGAGAGCTTTGGATACATCTCTCTTATGAGCTCAAACCCGCCGAGTGCCACTGCGAAGGCTGTGGAGGACAGCGTCCTTTTCCTACTTAACAAAAAACTATTCAACCAGCTTATGGACGGCAATCAGACTTTCAGAGAATACTTTACGGGAAAGCTGGCAAGAAGGTTGCAGAAAACCTCAGAAAGGAAGTTTTCCTCATCGGTGGAAAGACACAGGGAAGTTTCTCTTGAGGAGGTAAACCTTAGACCCCTCCTTATGCTGGAAGGTCACAGGAGGGTGGAAGAGGCGGTAAAGGAGATGGTCTCGAAGGACAGCACCTTTGTTCTTGTGAAACTTGGGGAAGAGCTTGGCATCTTTACGGAGAGAGATGTGCTCAAGAAGGTTCTTGCAAAAGGTCTAAGACCGGAGGAAGTCAGGCTTGAGGAAGTGGCTACTTCTCCGGTCCTATCTCTTGAGAGCAGTCAGACTCTATACGACGCCATGGTGCTCATGGCAAGGCATGGCATTAGAAAACTTCTGATAAAGAAAGAGGGCACACCTGTTGGAGTTCTTGAAGATAGAGACTTGATAGCTTATGAGAGCAAGAATGCAGTTTTGCTCATAAAGGAAATAGACAAGGCTAAAACGGTCCCGGAGCTCAGATACCTCTACAATCTGGTCAGAGAACAGGTTCTGGAGTTGGTCTTTCATGGAACTGACCCGGAGAGGCTGGGTGAGTATATATCGGAGCTCAACGACCGTTTTATGAAAAGGGCGGTCTACTTAGCAATGAACAGGCTGGGGGAAGAGCCTCTTGTGCCTTTCAGCATAATGGTTCTGGGTAGCGAAGGTAGAAGAGAACAGAGCCTTAAAACAGACCAGGACAACGCCCTCATATATGAGGATTATCCCCTTCTGGATTTTGAACCAAGGGGCTATTTTGAGAGGTTTTCAAAGGTTTACATTCAGACCCTGCTGGAGATAGGTTTCCCACCCTGCCCCGGAAAGGTGATGGTTTCCAATCCTTTCTGGAGAAGGTCTTCAAAGGAGTGGTATCAGGCGGTGGAAGATTGGATCGAAAGACCAAAGCCGGAGAACATACTAAACGTAGCTATATTTTTTGACTTCCGGAATGTCTTCGGTGACCAGACGCTTGTGCAGAAGCTGTGGGAGCATGTCCTACAGGAAATAAGAAAGAACCAGGGCTTTTTACCCTTCCTTGCAGTGGACGCAGTTCGCTTTAAACCGCCAGTAGGCTTTTTCAGAGACTTTGTAGTTGAAAAGACAGGCGAACACAAGGGTGAGATAGACATAAAGAAAGGGGGCATATTTCCTATAACTCAGGGCATAAGGGCACTTGCCCTAGAGAGGGGCATAAGTAGGCAGAACACCTTTGAACGAATAGAGGAACTCAGGAAAGTGGGTCTTTTTTCGGAGGACTACGCAAAAAACCTGAAAGAATCCTACAGGTTTTTGCTTTCTCTGCGTTTCAGGTCTCAGGCTCAGAAGATGAAAGAAGGCAAAGAACCAGACAATTACATAAACCCTCACAGATTATCGAGGGCGGAGAAGAGCACCCTTAAAGATGTCTTCAATATTATAAAAGAGTTTCAGGACTTCCTCTACGAAAGGTATAATCTCAGGTTCTTTGAATGATGATAAGGCGGTGGCTTACAAAAAGGTTAAAGCCAGACCTGTGGAAGAGTTTTAACTGGGAAATAGACAAAAAAGAAAGCCTTGAAAAGAGCTGTTTTGTTGTCTTTGACACCGAGACCACTGGACTTGACCTGAAGAGAGATGAACCTTTGAGCATTGGAGCGGTAAAGATAGAAAGTCTCAGGATAGACCTTTCAAAAAGCTACCATGCTCTTCTTAAGCCTACTATCGAATACGGAGAGTCCATAAAGGTTCATGGTATAACACCTCAGGAGTTAGAAGGCGCAAAAGATAGGGTGGAGGTTTGCAAGGATTTTCTGGAATATGCAAGGGGCTGTATTTTATCAGGATACTTCGTTCATATAGACGTTGCAATGGTGAGAAAATTGGTCCAGAAAGAATGTAAAGGCATTTTTTACCCCCCAACTCTTGACATAGTAAATATGATAGAAAAGAAAGACAGCATACCTACACTGGCAGAACTTCTCCGAGACTTCAATATGCCCGCTTCCAGCTTTCACAACGCTCTGGAGGATGCTTACATGAGTGCCCTCCTTCTTCTCAGGTTTTTGAAAGAAGGTGGATACTCAAAGATAGGAGACCTACCTATAAAGTTCTAATCTAAAGGTTTGCAGAGGCTTAGCGAACCATTGTCAAACAATTACAGAGGGCTTGATTATCAAAGGTTTGAAAATAGCCATTCTGAAAAAGCCTCAATAGAGCTGTGACTTTTACAGAGACTATGTCAATTATGGGTTTGGAAGGGTTTAAGGGACAGGGTTGATAGAAACAGGCTAAATCCGTGCAAAACTTCAGTTACTTTCAGACTTTTAATAGTCAAGCACTCTATGAGCATTTAACAACAAAGTGCTAAGCCTTTGCAAAACTTTAGTAGTAAATACACCATACCGCACAGAAAAAAGGAATATAATTTTAACATGACCAGAAAGGAGGAGATAGTAGAGCTCATAACTCAGGGGTTTAGAAATGTGAAATCTCTGGCGCAGCATTTTGGTGTCTCTCTTATGACCATAT
>JBCNVH010000076.1:0-19067 GCA_039630295.1 Aquificaceae bacterium
GATGCGGCACTTGGTGCAAGGGTCTTTACAATAGGGTAGAGAACGCCTACAACTCCCACTACTCCAAGACCACCTATGGCGAGACCAATAAGGTCCCTTCTTGAAGTCTCCATGATATTACCTCCTGACAAAGTTCATAACATTTTAATTATATAACTGGGTACACATACGTTGGGTGAGAAATTAAGGAAGTGTAAAAATCCTTTATCAAAAAGCAAGAGGTATAAAAAAAATGAACATTCTAAAATCCTACCACGAAATCCTTGCCAGATTGAGCTATTTCACCAATTCACCTATGAAAAGCGGGCAGAAAACCTAAAATCTCTGACCAGCAAGTTATAGCACTGCTCTCATACCAGAAAAGCAAGAAAGACACAGAGAATAAAGAGGTTTGCTGGTAAGGTTTTCTGGACAAAGAGGCAGAGGAAGCTGTGCAGTGTTCACTACAGAAAGCATGTGGAGTTTGAAGAAGTTTACTACGGAGTGCTTGTAATGGTGTTGTGTGATGAGAACGGTGTTGTGTATGATGTGTGGTTTACCTATGGCAGTATGCATGAGAGTAAGGCATACAAGATAAGGAAGTCAAGGAGTAAGTGGTTTAGAGAGTTAGTAGAAGGTCATGAGGTTTACGGAGACAAGGCTTATGAGTATGTGGAGGGTGTGAAGGCGTGTAGCAGGAAGGATGAGAAAGGTATGATGCAAGTAGTGGAAGGAGTGATAGGTGCGGTGAAGAGCTTTAATTTTGTGAGTAGGTGGCGTAAGGGTATCACGCTTTTATGTTATCTGGACGCTTACTCTATTGCTTATGGTTTTTTCAGGAGGATTAAGGTGGGTTAATTTTTCGCCCGACGTGTGTTTAGTATACTATAATCTATCTCTATGATGGAGGAAAAAGGTCGGCTGGAAGAGAAGGGTCAGGAGGTAGACCCTAGGGAAGAGAGAATAAGAGAGCTGGAAGAGAAGGTCTCAAGGCTTGAACAAACCGCAAGGGTGGTAAACCAGAGATACGTGGACCTGCAAAGAGAACTGGAATACCTTAGAGAAAGATACAGGAGGGACCTTGAGGAGGTAAAAAGATATGGACATGAGAAGTTTGCCCTTGACCTTCTTGAGGTAGTGGATAACTTTGAAAGAGCTTTTGGCTATGAAGGTATGGATACAGAAGGCTTTAAGAAGGGCTTTGAACTCATATACAGAGAGCTCTTGAGGATACTGGAAAAGCACGGTATAAGAGAAATGGAATTGCTCGGCAACGAATTTGACCCTTACTTTGCGGAGGCGGTGGACAGAGAATATAACGGAGATGTTCCACCCAATAGGGTGCTGAGAATAGAAAGAAAGGGCTACTTTCTGTATGACAGAGTGTTAAGACCTGCCCGTGTGGTCGTCTCCTACGGAGAAGAGGAAATAACTTGACAGAGCTCCGTTATAAAGATTTTTACCGCAAGCTCACTCCCTTCAAGGATGAGAGTATGGAACAGCTCTTGCAGGAGCAGGTTAACGAGTGGATTAAGCTCAACAAACCCCGCATATTGAGCGTGGAAACTCTCTGGGAGAGAAACTCCCATGTTTCTGTAGGTGTCCGCATCTGGTATACACAGGAATGAAGTGGTTTGCCTTTTTGCAAAAAAAGCGACCCAAGCAGAGCTGGTGAATGTCTATCTTGCGGACATTTTACAGTTTTTGAAGCCGGAGGGACAAAATGAAGTTTTTAATAGTGGGTGTGGGCGCTCTTGGGAGTGTTTACCTTGCCTTTCTTAATAAAGCAGGACACATAGCAGTAGGACTTGTAAAGAAAGGAAAAAGCTTACAAAACATAAATGTAGAGGGTATATGGGGGACGTTTGAGCAAGGGGTGAAAGCCATATACGACCTGAGCTCTTTAGACTTTGAACCTGACCTTATTATTCTGACAGTAAAAAGCTACGATACAGAGCAGGCTCTGAAGACTATAGAGCCCTTGAGAAAGGGCAAAAGCCTTCTCATGGTTGCTCAGAATGGTTATGGAAATACTTATGAAAAGGGGTGGAACTTTTCGGAGAAGGCAAGGTCATATTAGCCCGGGTCATATTTGGTGCTCAGCTCCTGCAATGGGGGCATGTAAAAGTTACTGTGTGCGGTGATGATGTGGTTATAGGTGACCCCCTCCGTAGGCTTGATGAGGCTCTACTGCAAGAGCTCGCCAATACTTTTCAGAAGGCAGGTATACCCACACGATACGACGAAGAGGTTTACAAGCACCTCTGGGACAAAATACTTTACAACTGCGCCCTGAACCCTCTGGGAGCTCTCTTCCGAAAGAAATACGGAGAGCTGGCAGAAAACCCTTACACCAAAGAACTTATGGACCATATAATAGAAGAGGCTTTTGAAGTAATCAAAGCCCACTCTATACCTACATTCTGGGACACACCCCAGCTTTACAAAGAACACTTCTACCGCAGGCTTATTCCTCCAACTGCAGAGCACTACCCTTCTATGCTGGAGGACCTGCGGAGGGGCAAGACGGAGATTGATGCCCTTAATGGTGCACTGGTAGAGCTGGGCAAGCAGAAAGGGCTTATTTTGCCTACTAATCAAACAATTGTAAAACTCATAAAGGCTCAAGAAAGGTTTAATCTCGGGTCAGTCTACCTTTAGAACAGTCAGGAAAGCTTCCTGCGGAAGTTCCACTTTGCCAAACTGTTTGAGCCTCTTTTTACCTTCTTTCTGTTTTTCCAGCAGCTTTTTCTTACGAGTTATATCACCACCATAACACTTGGCGGTCACGTTTGCCCGCAAGGGTGGTATGCGCTCGGAGGCAATAATTTTAGTTCCTATGCCAGCCTGCACTTTTACCTCAAAAAGCTGGCGGGGAATAACTTCTTTGAGTTTTTCCACCAGCTGTCTTGCCCTTCTGTAAGCCTTGTCTCTATGGACTATAAAAGACAGTGCATCCACCGGCTCGTTGTTGATAAAAATGTTGAGCCTTACCAGGTCCTGCTCTCTAAAACTCAGAAACTCATAATCATAAGAAGCGTAGCCCCTTGATAGTCCCTTTATCTTGTCGTGAAAATCCATAATTACCTCGCTCAAGGGCATTTCATATTCCAGAAGGACCGTGTTAGGGTCAAGGTAAAGGAATTTTTTCTGCTCACCTCTCTTTTCCTGGCACAGGTTCATTATGCTCCCCACATAATCACGAGGTGTTATGACCGTAAGGAGCACGAAGGGCTCCTCCAGAGCCTCTATGGTTCCCCAGTTCTCCGGTAACTCTGAAGGGTTTCTTATCTCTTTTATCTGCCCATTTTTTAACCTCATTCGGTAAACAACGCTGGGGGCGGTGGTGACTATGCTCACGCCGTATTCTCTCTCAAGTCTTTCCTGAACTATTTCCATATGCAGGAGACCTAAAAAGCCTACCCTGAAGCCCAGCCCCAGTGCAGGCGAAGTCTCTGGCTCAAACTGCACCGCCGCGTCATTTATGACATATTTTTCCAGAGCTTCCCTCAGCTCTTCATAAGTGTAGCCCTCTGATGGGTAGATACCCGCATAGACCATGGGTTTTGCAGGTCTAAAGCCAGGCACCGGCTCAGGTGTTGGATTTCTGGCATCAGTGATAGTATCCCCCACCCTTATATCTCTCACGTCCTTTATGGAAGCTGCCAGATAACCCACATCCCCCGCAAGAAGTCTCTCAAACCTGGTCAGCTTGGGCGTTTGGGCACCCACTTCAGTCACCTCAAATTCCTTGCCTGTGGAGAAAAGCCTTATACGCATGCCGGGTTTTACTTCACCGTCAAAAACTCTAACGAAGGCGACTGCTCCCCTGTAGGGGTCATAGTATGAGTCAAAGATTAGAGCCTTTAGAGGTCTGGTGGGCTCGCCCCTGGGCGGAGGAATTTTTCTCACAATAGCCTCCAGAATGTCCTCTATACCTATGCCCTCCTTTGCGGAAGCCAGTATGACCTCCTCCTCAGAGAGCCCAAGCACTTCCTCTATCTGCCTTTTGACCCTTTCTGGGTCCGCCGCAGGCAGGTCTATCTTGTTTATGACCGGTATGATTACCAGGTCCTGTTCCACCGCCTTCCAGAAGTTGGCAACCGTCTGGGCTTCTATACCCTGCGTTGCATCCACCAGAAGCAAAGCTCCTTCACAGGCGGCGAGAGCTCTCGAGACTTCATAGGAAAAGTCCACATGTCCTGGAGTGTCTATGAGGTGCAGAGTGTAGGTGTGTCCATCCCTTGCTCCGTAGAACATCCTGACCGCCTGCAGTTTTATTGTTATACCCCTTTCCCTTTCTATCTCAAGAGTGTCCAGTATCTGTTCCTTCATCTCCCTTCTGGAGACTGCGCCGGTAAACTCAAGAAGCCTGTCCGCAAGGGTAGACTTTCCATGGTCCACATGGGCTATTATGGAGAAGTTTCTAACCCTTTCCATAGTGTTTATATTTTATCCCCGGGTCTTTTTTTAGCTTTTTTTTAATTTTATGTTTATAACCTTATATAAGTGTCACTTACAAAGAATATAAGCACTCCCTATTGATAAGGTTCATCGTATACTTTATATTAAAAACTAACAACATGTGGAAAGTGGTTCTGTGTTTGTTTACGGTCTTTTCCTTTAGTCTGGCAGGCTGGTTCAACAACCCGAAGCAGGCTTTTGAAATTGCTCTGAAGGAAAACAGGTTAATTGCCTTCTACTTTTACAGCAACTACTGCTCTTACTGCTCCCAGATGGAAGAGTTCGTCCTGAATCAGGAGGATATCCAGAAGAAGCTGGAAAACTTCGTGGTGGTTACTCTTAACATATCCTCTGAAGAAGGGGGTAAGTGGGCAAGAAAGCTGGGTGTTCCCGGTGTCCCTACCATAGTCTTTTATGACCCGAGGCAGGAAAGGTCTGTTGGTATGCTCTTCGGTAGCAGACCAAAGGGTGAGATACTTAGCTATATAAATAGTATATGTAAAAAGCACAATATGAAAGCATGCTAAAAACCTTGAGGAGGTATAAACCATGAACAGAAGGAAGTTTTTAGCACTGTCAGCTATGGCGGTCATGGGTCTAACCCTTGCACCAACCCTTCAGCCAGCCTTTGGCTCAACCCCAAGGCTTGAGGAAGAGCTCCAAAAAAGGCTTGGTGTTAAGCTGGCGCAGATAAAGGAAGTGGGAGAGGTTAAGCTGACCGCTCCAACCATAGCGGAGTCCGGTGCCAACGTGCCCATTACTGTTGAGTCCGACATACCCATAGACAGGGTGGAGCACCTGTGGGTATTCGTAGACAAGAACCCCATACCCTGGATAGCGGATGTGAAGCTTACCCCCATGAACGGACAAGTTTACTTCTCCACCAGGATAAAGATGGGTGAAACATCCAATGTAAGGGCAATACTCAAGCTAAAGGACGGCTCCTATGTTATGGCAACAAAGGAAGTGAAAGTAACCGCGGGCGGATGCGGATAAGTCTCTAAGCTCTCTATAGAAAATATCATAAAGGAGGTGCAATATGGCGATAGGCGCAGGTATACTTCGCGTGCCAAAGGAGGCGAAAAAGGGAGAAGTCGTCAGGGTTCAGATGGTGATAACTCATCCCATGAGCCCACCAAGAAAAGACCCTGCAACGGGTCAGGAAGTTCCCCCTCACACTCTTACCAAGCTTGAGCTCTTTTACAACAACAGGCTTGTGAGCACGGTAAACATGGGTGCTGGTATAAGTGCAAACCCCTTCATGGCTATCGCCCTCAAAGTAGATGAAAGTGGAGTGGTAAGGATAGCATATGAGGACAACAAGGGTGGTAAGTGGGACAGAACCGCAGAGATAAAGGTTACTTAGGGAGGTCTAACATGAAGAAAAAGACCCTTTTAGCTCTCTTTACCGCCGGTGCGGTCGCCGGTGGTCTTTTGTCCACTAAAGCTTTTGCTCAGGTTGAGGGAGAGTTGACACCTGAACAGGAGATGAAGCTGGTTCAGGAATACAACAGGTTTCTTGCGGAGGGCATAAACCCCGGCGAAGTATGGTATGAGGTGGGCAAGGAAGCAATAAAGAAATACAACCTTGATAAGTGTGACCTTGGTCTTGGTCCTGGTGTCTTTAAGGGTGCTATGACACAGCTCCCCAGATACTTTGCGGATGCAGGTAAGGTGATGGACCTGGAGACAAGGGTGGGTTGGTGTCTTCAGAAGCATGCGGGCATGACGCAGGACCAGGTGCTCAAGTTTGTCCGCCACTGCTGGGGCAAGACGGGCAACTGTGTAAGCGAATATGACGGCATCATCATGTATCTCACCATGGAGTCCAACGGACAGAAGATAAATGTCAACCTGAAAGACCCAAAGGTGAAAAGAATGTATGACATCGGCAAACAGATTTACTATGCAAGGATAGGACCCTGGGACTTTAACTGTGCCACCTGTCACGCAGGTAAACAGGAGGTAAGAATAAGGGCGACCAGGCTCTGGAGCGCAGACAGACCGGGTGAGGCGGGTAATGCGGTGTCCATCTTCCCCAAGTATCTGGTCAGGTGGGGTCTCCCCATGACCATGCACTACAGATACTCTGAGTGCATGAGACAGATGAGATGGCCCGAGTTTATACCCCACTCGGACCTTGCGGTGGCTCTATCTGCCTATCTCTATGGCACCGCCAATGGCACAGAGATAAAAGCACCAGGCATAGGGAGGTGAAAGGATGAAAAAGGTTGCCTTAACAGCTATTACCCTTCTTTTCCTCTCCGGTATGGCCCAGTCTCAACAGAAGAAGGCACAGCCCCAGAAGAAAGAACCCCCTGTCACTCAGGAAGAGGTCATAAAAGTGCTCACATCCGGTTTTTCCACAGACCCCAGGTTTATCTGGAAGGTTCAGCAGGACGAAGCTCAGAAGGTTTGTTCTCAGTATACCAGCAGAGAAGCTATGCCTGCGCAGGCTGTGCAGAAGATAATACAGCTCAGTCAGTCAGACATAAGGTATCCCCAGTGGGGCATCTTCTGGGGAGACTGGAGGGAAGGCAAGAAAATAGTGGATAACCCCAGGGGTGGAAGGTTTGCCAGCTATGGCTTTTCTGACAGCCCCACCGATAGGGGTGGTAACTGCTACGCCTGCCATCTTATAGAGAAGGGTGCACCAGGTGGCACCATGGGTCCAAACCTCTACCAATACGGCAAAAAGTGGAACATAACAAAGGAAAACATGAACAGCCCGGAGGCTCTGGAAAGGGTAAAGGCAGTTTACAATATAATATACAATGCCTGGTCAGCCTTCCCCTGTTCTTCCATGCCAAGGTTTGGACATAACGGCGCCTTCTCTCCTGAGGATGTGATGAACATAGTCACCTTCCTTCTTCATCCAGATTCACCGGTAAATAAATAATCCATAGGGGGTCATTGACCCCCCTCTTACATTTTTTTTAGAGGAGGTTTGTTATGAACCTAAGCAGGAGGGAATTTCTTGGATGCTCCGCCCTTACCCTATCTACCCTTGCCTTCAGCCCGGTAACCCTTGCAAAAAAACCCCTTAGCTTTGAAAAGCTGATGGAGTTCAAACCATATGGAAATCTTACACTTGTGTTCATATCTGACTTCCATGGACACCTCAAACCTATGTATTTTGCAGAACCAATGAACCTCTTAGCTCCTGAACCTTTGAAGGGAACACCCGGCTATCTGGCTGGTAAGGACTTCCTGAACTTTTACAACATAAAGCCCGGTTCTGTGGAGGCTTACACCGGCTCCTGTGTGAGCTTTATAAAACTGGCAAAGCTGTATGGCATGACGGGTGGCGGACCTCAGGTGGCTACAGTGATAAAGACTATAGTGAAGGAGAGGGGTAAGGATAAGTGTTTGGTTCTTGATGGTGGAGATACCTGGGCAACCTCGGGTATAGCGGTTAAGACAGAGGGCATGGCTATAGTGGACTGGCTCAACTATGTGGGTTTTGACTACATGGTTGCCCACTGGGATGTGACAGTGGGTAAGGATAAGTTTCTGGACATTGTAAAGAACAAGCTGAAAGCTAAACTCCTCTCTTACAACATAACAGAAGAACCCTTTGGAGATTTGGTTTTTCCACCCTACGATGTGGTAGAGAAGAACGGTGTAAAGATAGGTATCATAGGCAGTTCTTTCCCCTTCACCCCTCTGGCAAACCCCAGGGTTTACACCGAGGGATGGAGTTTCGGTGTTAGACCGGACGAGCTTCAAAAGTATGTAAGGGAGCTGAGAGAAAAGCATAAGGTGGACCTTGTGATACTTCTTTCTCACGACGGACTTCCTCTGGATATAGCCCTGATGAAGCTGGTGAAGGGCATAGACATAGTCATATCCGGTCATACCCATGATATAACACCCACGCCCGTGAAGGTGGGCGATACCCTTATCGTCTCGCCGGGCTCTCATGGTAAGTTTGTGGGAAGAATGGATTTGGATGTAAGAGGTGGAAAGCTTCAGGGCTACAGGCTCAAGCTGATACCTGTGCTTTCAGAGGTGGTTCCCGAAGACAGGGGTGCAAAGGAGCTGGTAAAGAAGTGGTATGCACCCCACGAGAGGGAATTAAACACGGTAATAGGCGAAGCCCAAACCCTTCTTTACAAAAGAGATACGGTCTTCAGCACCTGGGACAGGCTCATCGGTGAGGCACTTGCGGACTATTACCATGGGGTAGATGCGGTCATGTCTCTGGATGTGGGCACTTCTCCGGGCTTCCGCTGGGGGACTACCGTCCTGCCGGGACAGAAGATAAGGGTGGAGCATGTTTACGATGTGCTGGGGATGACCTACCCGGAGGTCTTCGTGATGAAGAGGAAGGGTAGAGACCTGCTCACCCTCTGGGAGGATGTGGCGGACAATGTGTTTAACCCTAACCCCCTATATCAACAGGGTGGAGACATGTCCAGAATATACGGTGTGGAATACGAGCTAAAGATAAACGCCAGGCAGGGTGAGCGTATAAGGAATGTGAGGATAAAGGGCAAGCCCATAGAACTGGACAGAGAGTATCTGGTAGCAGTTTATGGAGGTCCACCCCCCATGGGTGTCAAGCCAGAAAAGAAGAACATAAGAGAAATCGTGATAGACTATATAAAGAAGAAAAGAGCTGTGGAGGTGGACAGAAAACCTAACCTTAAGGTTCTCGACCACCCCTACAACACAGACTGCTACTGGAGGTAGAATATGCTAAAGTTTGCCTTTTTACTCCTCTTTCCTCTTCTTGTGTTTGCCATGGACTCCCTCAGGCTCATGTACATAACCTACGACCTAAAGGAGAGAGACTTTAAATCCGGAGTGGAAGGGGTCAGGAAAAGTATGGAAGCCCATGGGCTAAAGGTCCTTAGAACACTTACCATATCTGACGCCATAAGGGCGAGGGGTAACCAGAACTTCAGGAACTACTATGTGGTTTTTGGGTGTGAGTTTGAGGGTATGGACAGGGTGCTTCTGAAGGCACCCGCCCTTAGCAACCTGGTTCCCTGCAGTGTGGCGGTATACGAAGAAGGGGGTCGTGTAAGGGCAACGGTGGTAAACCACAGGCTCTTCCTTGCCTCTTACAGGGAAAAACTCACGCCCACAGAAAGGAGAAGTATAGCCCATCTATACCGCCGGCTTCACCTTGCCCTCTCAGACATAGGCACAACCAGAGCTCCGATCCCAAGGGTGCCACCCATGAGGGCGGAGCTGGTGCAGGAAGAGGTGGTGGAAGGTCTGGACTTTGATACCTTTAAAACCCTCTACAAGACCTCTCTGGATGGTGTTAACATGAACATCCTTGACATAATGGACATAAGAAAGGAAAGCCCCAAGTTTTCCCTATTCCTTGCATGCAACCTCAGCTATGGAGAGGCTATACTTCAGGATGTGCCCCAGTTTGGCACTCTCGCACCCTGCAGGGTATACCTCTACGAAAAAGAGGGTAAGATAGTCACCGGTTACATAAACATACCCCTTCTTTTAAAGCTCTACAGGAAACATCTGGGTAAGGAAAAGGCAGAGGTGTTCAGGAAGGCGGACAGAGACATAAAGCAGGCACCTAAAGAGGCAAAGGGTGAGTAAGGCAGTTTTCCTTCTGCTCCTTTTACCCCTTCTATCTTTTTCCTATCCCAGGCACGTGAAGGAAACCCTTCGGGAGCTCGCACCCGGCGTTTTTGGTGTATTTGGCATATACGAACAGGTAAGTAAGAAAAACAGGGGTTTTATCTCCAACGCCTACTTCGTAGTAACAAGGGAAGGTGTCTTTGTGGTGGATGCCCTGAGCACCTACAGGTTGGGAAGAGAACTACTGGAAACCATAAGGCTTAAGACGAAAGGGGCTATAAGGTATGCCCTCATCACCCATTATCATACGGACCATTTTTACGGTGTGAAAGCCCTCAAGGAGGCGGGTGCCCTTATCATAGCCCATCCCTGGTCCGATGAGTATCTTGCCAGCGATGCCTCGGAGAAGATGTATAGGGCAAGGCTCGAGCTTTTGGGAAAAAGCCTTATGAAAGGGACGGAGCTCCTGGCACCTCATATAACCACTTCCAGCGAGATGAGTATAAAAATGGGTGGGGAGGTCTTTGAGATAAAACACCTCTGTAAAGCTCACACAGATGGGGACCTGGTGCTCTGGATGCCGCGCAGAAAGATACTTTTTGCGGGCGACCTGGTCTTTGGGGGACGCGTGCCCTTTCTCGGCTCGGGCAACTCACGCACCTGGCTTCTCTGTCTTGAGAGGATAAGTGAACTATCTCCCGATATACTTCTACCCGGACACGGAGAACCCCTTTACGGGAAAGAAAACATCCTCAAGCAGGTAAACTGGACGGGCAGTTATATAAGGGACATAAGAAGGGTGGTGAGAAGGCTTTACGAGGAGGGCTACAGTGTGGAAGAGGTGAGAAAAAGAGCAAATGAAGAGATGCTCAAAATAAACCCGGAGTATGCCCAGCTTTCTGTTTTCTTTGAAGTTAACCCCGTCAACGCCTACTATGTATACTTTGAGATTGAAAGAGAACTAATGCAGGAGCAGAGATAATTCGAAGGCTCTGTAGGAGCTTCTCACGTGAGGTCCGCTTGCCACCCCCTTGAAACCAAGAGAGTAAGCTATCTCCTCTATCCTTCTGAACTCCTCCTCTGTGTAATACTTAACCACCGGGTGGTGCTCTTTAGAGGGCTGATAATACTGCCCTATGGTAAGGAGGTCGCAACCCACTTCTCTGAGGTCTCTCAAAACCTGAAGGACCTCCTCCCACTCCTCCCCAAAGCCCAGAATGAGGGCGGACTTTGTAGGGATATGGGGAGCAAGTTTCCTTATCCTATAGAGGAGTTCGAGGCTTCTTCCATACTTTGAACCTGCCCTCACCAGATTGTAAAGCCTTGGAACTGTCTCCAGATTATGGGCGAGCACATCTGGCTCCGCCATAAGGACCCTTTTCAGAGCTTGAAGACTACCCTTAAAGTCAGGTAACAGCACCTCAACCTTCAGGTCTGGAAGGTTTTCCTTCAGCACCCTTACGCACTGATAGATGTGCTCCGCACCACCGTCCTGCAGGTCGTCCCTGGTGGGGGAGGTAAGGACTGCATAACGCAGACCCATTGCCTTTACCGCCTGAAGAAGGTGGTAGGGTTCCTGAGGGTCAGGAGGAACTGACTTACCCCTTTTCAGGTTGCAGAAACTGCAGGCACGGGTGCAGGTATCTCCCAGGACCATAAAGGTGGCGGTGCCAGAGCCAAAGCACTCCCCTATGTTGGGACAGCGAGACTCCTCGCAGACGGTGTTTAGATTGAGGTTTCTTAGTAACTTCTTTACCCTGTGGGTGTCGGAGAGCTTGAGAAGCGGTTTCATGTATAAAATCTTAACAGAAAGCTTATAATATCCCCAGCGCATGTTCTCCTTCAAAGTGCTGAAGTCCGATGGAAGGGCAAGGCTGGGCGAGCTCATCACACCCCATGGAAGGATAGAGACACCCGTTTTCATGCCCGTGTCGCGCACAGAGGACGGTAAAGGCGATGCTCCACAGGAACCTTCTGAAACCGGTGCCCAGATAATCCTCGGAAACACCTACCACCTTTATCTTAGACCCGGTCTGGAGGTGATAAGAGAAGCGGGTGGTCTTCATGCCTTTATAGGCTGGCATAAGCCTATACTTACCGACAGTGGAGGCTTTCAGGTTTTTTCTCTCTCAAGGGGCAGGGGTGAGGGAAGGTCGGGGGTAAGGGTCAGAGAGGAAGGGGTGGAGTTCAGAGACCACCTGGCAGGTGACCTCCACCTCTTTACGCCGGAGAAGGTAGTGGAGTTTCAGGAGGTCTTTGGCTCTGACATTATTATGCCTCTGGATGAGTGCTTAGAGTATCCTACCACCTACGCTCAGGCAAGGGTTGCCCTCGAGAGGACTCTGAACTGGCTGGACAGAAGTCTGATAGCAAGGAAGCGAGAGGACCAGGTGCTCTTTGGTATAGTGCAGGGTGCCTTCTTTGAAGAGCTCAGGTTAGAGTCCACTTTGAGGACGGTAGAGAGGGACCTTTTTGGCTATGCCATAGGTGGGCTCTCGGTGGGTGAACCAAAGGAGGTTATGTATGCTATGACGGAGCTGGTGTGCCATTACCTGCCCTGGGAGAAGCCCAGGTATCTTATGGGTGTGGGTATGCCCGAGGACATTCTGGAGGCGGTTGCCAGAGGTGTGGACATGTTTGACTGTGTGGCACCCACAAGGATGGCAAGGACCGGCACCCTTTTCACCTCAAGGGGTAGGCTAAACATACGGAACGAGCGATACAAAAAGGACTTTTCACCACCTGACGAGGAATGCGACTGTTACACCTGCAAGAACTTCACAAAGGCTTATCTTAGACACCTCTTCAACGCGGGGGAGATATCCGCCTATGTTCTCAACACTCTTCATAATCTGCGCTTTTACCATAGACTTATGGAGGGTATAAGGAAAGCTATAGAGGAGGGCAGGTTTGAGGATTTCAGAAGTTTCTGGCACAAAACCTACGCACTACAGGTTTAATCTTTTATCAAGAAAGCTTTCTCTTCTTCTTCTCGTCCTTATGCTTTCCTTCTCGTCAGAAAGAGAAAAGGACAGTCTGAGGCTTGCCCAGACCTACTTCTATGGAGGATACATAGAATATACGCAAGGTAACTATCCGGATGCAATAAGGGAGTTCGGAAAGTCCTACCTTGCGGATAAGGGTGGCTACTACGGTGAACTTTCCTACCTTTACATGGGTGCCTCCTATGCCCGGCTCTCCTACCGAACTGGTAAGAGAGAGGGTCTCATGTCCGCCATAGCCTATCTGAACATGTATCCCTACTACTACAAAAAACCTACCTACCTTTTCCTTCAGAGGGAATTCATAGCGGACTCCTACCTTCTGATGGGGCTCTATGACAAAGCCCGGGACCTTTTCCTCGGTCTATACAGAGACACAAACAGGCTGGATTACCTTCTTAATTTTCTTTATACGGATGCTCTCTCCTCTGGAGATAATTACACCCTCTTGAACCAGATAGACCCTGGTTCACTGGTGGAGAAAGTTTACCTTTACCATCTGGTAAGAGCTTTTTACGCCTTCAACGGTGGCAGGTATGGAGAAGCTCTTAAAGACCTGCAGGTAGCCCGTAGCCTGAACCGATATCTTGAGGAAGACCCAGAGTTTCTCTACAGGCATGCGGTCAGCAGTTTTATGGAAAGGAGCCTGAAGGACGCCACCTTTTACTTTGAACAGCTGGACAGAAAAGACCTTTACAATAAATATCAGGACTCAACCAACTACTACTTAGCCCTCATATACCTGCTTAGTAAAAACCACACAGATGCCAAAAAAAGGTTGGACCACATGTCCAGTATGGAAAGCCTTAAAAACAGACTTCTGGTCTCACAGCTGTGGCTTTTCCCGGAGTTTCTCCAGAAATACCACAGAGATTACAGAAATTATAGAGAGCTCCTTCTGAAGATAGCCTGGAGAGACCTGAACAGCTCTTACTCCATACCTGCGGTTATTGGTCTATACCATTACGCGGTAAAGGAAAGGAGGTTCCAGGATAAAGACATTATGAGGCTCAAAAGGCTTTTCCTGCCACAGGAGATAGTCTTTCAGGACATAAGGGTGGACCTGAGACCCATGCTGGAAAGCCTTAACAGCTCCTTTCATAGCCTTGACCCTTACGCCAAGGATGGTGAGTTCCTGCTGGAACTATACAAGGTAAACCCCCATAACTATTCTCTTCTCTTCGGTTATGAAAAGTTGTCAAGGGCTATCCTCTATCTGGGGAAGCTGGAATTGAGAGAAGTTATATCCGGACTTGAGGAACCTCTCAAAAGCTTTATGGAGGGACAGCTTATGCTTTTGGAGGGTAGAGAAGAGGGGCTCAGACTCATAGAAAGGGTGCAGAAAGAACTCTCGGGCGAGGATAAGCAGGAAGCCCTTTTCCTGATAGGAATATACAGGAAAGATGTAAAGCTTCTGGAAGGTCTGGTGAGGGAGGAACTCTCCCAAAGGTTAAAACCCTACCTTGAGCCTGCCCTTCTGGAGCTCGGAGATTACCATTATTTAAGGAGAGAATATGAAAAGGCGAAGGAATACTACAGACAATACTTAGAGATAGCTCAGGAAGGTGACCTTTACTGGCTGGTAGCTTACAGGCTTGCAAGGGCAGGATTTCTTACCGGAGACCAGAGAACTGTGGAATGGGTTGTCAAAAAGGCGGAGGGGAAAGATAATATAATAAGCAGGGTTATAGTAACACTCTGGGGGTAAAAATGGAGCTTTTCAAGGGGGCGGATAAGGTTATGCCCTATCTCAACTATGCTTGGAAAAGGCACAGGGTTATAGTGAGCAACCTTGCCAATGCGGATACGCCTAACTACAGGACAAAAGAGGTAGCCTTCAATCTTGAGGAAGGTGGACAGTTAAAAACCACACACCCCAAACACTTCAAACCTACAAGCTCGGAGAATTTCAGGGTTTTTGAAGTGAGGAAAAGGCTTTTGGGTAACGACCTGAACGATGTGAGCCTGGAGGAAGAGATGGCAAAGTTAAACCAGAACCGCATAGCCTATGAGGTATACATGAGGTTTGCTACAGGAAGCCTTCAGAAGTTAAACAATGTGATAAGGGAGGGTAGGTAATGATGGAACTTTTTAGAACCTTTGATATCTCCGCCAGCGGTATGAGGGCTCAAAGGATAAGAATGAACACCCTTGCCAGCAACCTTGCCAATTTTGAATCCTACAGGGTCACCGGTGAACCCTTCAGAAAGCTGGAACCTATCTTTGAGGCGGTGGAGACCCCGGAGGGAGTTCAGAAGGGTTATGTGCCTGTAAGGGTAAGAGAGATAAGGGAATCGGAGGAACCCTTCAGGTTGGTTTTTGACCCCACCAACCCAAGGGCGGATGGAGAGGGTTTTGTAAGGTATCCAAACGTGGAGCTGGTGAAGGAGATGGCGGACATGATATCCGCCATGAGAAGTTACGAAGCAAACCTGAACGCCTTCAGAACCACAAGGGAGCTCGCCCAGAGGACCCTTGAGCTATGGAGATAAGAGCTGTAGAGGGATTTTTAAGAGAAAGGGAAAAATCAAGAAAGCCAGAAGGTGGAGACTTTTTTCAGGAACTTGGGAAGTTTCTCCACTGGGTAAACAAAGAGCAGAAAAAGTCTGAAAGCATAAAGGAAGCTGTTCTGAGGGGTGAGGAGGTGCCCCTTCATCAGATGGTTGTGGAGCTTGAAAAAGCGAGCCTTGCATTGAACCTCCTCCTTCAGATAAGGAACAAGCTTCTGGAAGCCTTTCAGGAACTAAACAGAATGCAGGTATAGGGAATGGCGGACATAAGGGAAACCCTCAACAACCTCAAGGAAAGGTTTTTAGCTCTCCCCACACTGCAGAAGGCTCTTGTTATTGCAGTTCCTATAATCACGCTGGGTATCGTGCTGACGGTTGCCACCCTTGCAGGAAGACCAACTTATACCCTGCTCTACTCCGGTCTCTCCCAGGAGGACATGTCCGCAGTTATGGCGGAGCTTGACAAGGAGGGTGTCAGCTACAGAGTGGGTCAGGATGGAAGGAGCATACTGGTGCCCGAACGGCAGGCGAGAGACATAAGGCTCAAGCTGGCTGCAAAGGGCGTGCCCAGCAAGGGAATAGTGGGTTACGAAGTTTTCGACAAGACGGGTATTGGGGTGTCCGACTTTCAGAATCAGGTGAACTTTAAGAGGGCGGTGGAAGGTGAGCTTGCCAGAACCATAATGAGAATGACAGGTGTGGAGGATGTAAGGGTCAACATAGGCATGCCCCAGAAGTCCATCTTCCTCCGTGAGGAGGAGGAACCAACCGCAAGCGTCTTTATAAGACTAAAGCCCGGTCACGAGCTTACCATAGAACAGGTGAAGGCGATAAGAAACCTGGTCTCCGCCAGTGTTCCAAGGCTTAAACCCAAGAATGTGGTGGTTGTGGACGATAGGGGAAGAGACCTGACCGCCCTGTTAGAGGAGACAGAGGATTTTGTCAGGGAAAAGGAGCTGAAGCTAAAGCTGGAGTTTGAAAAGAGGGTGGAAAGGGATGTGCAGAGAGCTCTGGAAGAGGTGCTGGGATACGGCGCGGTGAGGGTCAAGGTATCTGCGGAGCTGGACTTTACCAGAAGGGAACAGAAGGAAGAGGTATACGACCCGGATATGACCGCAGTGGTTAGCCAGCAAAAGAAAAAGGAAAGGTCCACAACCGGCGGCCCAGCAGGCGTGCCGGGAGCGCAGGCTAACGTCCCGCCGGGCGTGGGTGCGATGGCAGGCGCGGGGCAGGTCCTCTCAGAGAAGAGTGAGACTATTACCAATTACGAGGTCAGCAGAAGGGAGATCTACACGGTTGACCCGGTTATGAAAATAAAGAGGTTAAGCGTGGGGATTATGGTGGATGCCAACATAAAGAACCTGGATATAGAAAAGGTAAGAAGGATAGCCATAGCTTCTGCAGGTATAAATCCCCAGAGGGGAGATCTTATAACCGTGGAAGCCTTGCCTTTCCAAAAGCCACCTGTGGAAAAACCACCACCCCCCTACGAGCAATACATAAGACTTGCTCTACTGGCTTTGCTGGTGCTGGTTATAACTGCGGCCTCTATAGTCATTCTTAGAAGGTCCCTAAAGAAAAGGGAAGAGGTTCCATCTCCTATCCTTCCGGCGCCAACAACCTTTGAGGCTATAGAGGGCGTTGAGGAGATAAGAATGAAGGCGGAGAAGGTGAAGGCGGTGGAAGCCATAGTAAAGACCGCAAGAGAAGAGCCGGAGAAGGTGGCAAAGATACTTAAGAGCTGGCTCAAAGGTAGAGGTTAAAGATGGCGGATGAGCTCCTTAGTCAGGAAGAGATAAACCTGCTCCTTAAGAGCCTGGGTAAAGAGGAAGAAAAGAAGGAGGTGGTTGAGGAGGAAAAGGTAAAACCCCTCGACCTTACCCTTTTTGAACATATATCTGCAGGTAGAGTGCCAGGGCTTGAGCTCATATTTGAAAGGTGGATGAGCGGTCTTAGAAGGGGTCTGACCTCTCTTGTGGTAACCATACCGAACATCTTCAAGGAAAGTGTAAACATAGTAAGGTTCGGAGACCTGGTGACAAAACTTCCCACACCCTGTGCCATAGGGCTTTTCAGTATTGAACCTCTCAGAGGGGTTTGCCTCTTAATCATAGACCCAAAGCTTATATACATAGTGGTCAGTAGTGTATTTGGTGGCAGTGCAAAGCCATCCAAGATAGAGGGTAAGGACTTTACCCGAATAGAGTTAAAGCTCATCCAGAAACTTCTAAATGTATGCTATCAGGAATTGGAGATTGCCTGGGGAACGGTTATGAACGTAAAGATAAACCCTGTGGGTATGGAGACAAACCCAGCCTTACTGACAGTGGCGCGGTCAAAAGAAAAATTTCTCCTCCTGAAGCTGCTGGTGGTAATTGAAGGCAGTGAAGGATACATCTACCTTGCCATACCTGACGGCGCCTTAGTTCCCTACAGGGATATATTGAAGGGCTCATCAGATATAAGAAGCAAAGGGCTTGATTATAATATCTTTAAAAGCTTCCAGAGAGTGCCATTGAAGCTGGAAGTCATTCTCGGAGAGGCTTACATAAGCCTTCATAGACTTGTGGAATTGAAGGAGGGAGACACAATAACTCTTAACAAACCTCTCAGAGAACCTTTAGAGATAAGGGTGGAAGGCTTACCCAAGCTATCCGCTTTTCTGGGTCAGCTTGCCAGCAAGAAGGCTCTGAAGATACAGGGCTATGTAAAGAAGGAGGAAAGCAACAGTTGACAAAATTTAGGCAAAAGTCTATAACAATACAGGCTAAGCTGACCTTTGAAAAGGAGGCAGACAAACAAAAAGTCTTAGACCTCATGAGAAGGTGGTCTTCCTGTATGAGATATGCCTATAACAGGTTGATAGAAGGGCATGAAAGAAACCAACTTAAGAGAGAACTTCAGGGCATCTTCGGTCTTAATTCCAGATATGTGGACGATGCCATACTGAAGGCAAAGAGTGTTCTATCCTCATGCAGGGAAAAAGTAGAAAAGTCAAGGAAGGTCATTTTTGGTGGTAGAGGGCTCTTTAAGAAGCTAAGGAAAAGGCATATAAACGGAGAAAGCTATGAAAGCCTGAAAGTAGAGTGGCAGGAGAGAAGGAAGGGCAACCTGTCCTCACGGGGAGACAAAAGCAAAAAAGGAAACCTCAACACAAGGATTGTGGTAGATGAAAAGGGTGTAAGGCTCAGGATTAATGTAGGAAAGAGAGAGTATGTCTACGCTAAGCTAAACGCAGGCTGGAAAAAGAGAGGTGGAGTATACACTGACAGAAACCAGCTACTTCATGCATTGAGTTTATCAGGAGAGCCTTACTCTGTAGAGCTAAAACTCAGAAGAGGAAGCATTTACGCATACTTTACCTTTGAGGAAACATTTCCAGATATAGAGATAACCAAAACATATGGTGTAATAGGCATAGATATCAACGCATATCCTAAAAGCATTGCGTGGGTAGAAACCGATGAATACGGACAGCTAATTAAGTATGGACTTATTCCACTTGAGAATGTAGAAAACGGCAGTCGGGAAAGGAAGGAGTCCTACAGATGGCAGT